>NZAU01000108.1 GCA_002686215.1 Candidatus Woesearchaeota archaeon | reverse complement strand
TTTTCATCATCTGAATTTTCATCATCTGAATTTTCATTATCTGAATTTTCATCCTCTGAACTTTCTACAGATTTTTTTGTTGCCTTTTCTGAATCTTCAGAATATTGATCAGAATCCATACTTTCACCCATTGAATCAATATCTTCTCCCATTGAAGCAGATAAATCCATTAATTCGTCATCAGTCATCTCTGAAGATTCTTTTGACATATCTGATTTTTGTTTTTCCAGAGTATCTTTCAACTCCTCTTCTTTATCAATGTCTTCATCAATCTCTATACCTTTTATGTATAAAGGATTACTAACACACGAATCACAATCCAAGTTCGGATTCCATTTATCTAAATCCTCTTTGCTATCAAAAAGATTATTCAACTTTACATCAGAAACATTTATATTATTATTTATATCAGATATACTACTTTGTAAAAACCCATATCTTTCCAGAGAATCATTTATTTTTTCTGTATCAAATATGTTTATCTTTGTTTGTATATCTGCTACTTTTTTTTGTATAGTTTCTTTGTTTTCTACCATAGACTGTAATTCTGAACTAATAGAATCTTGACTTTCTACTAAGAGTCTTTTTTTATCTGTTAACTCATCAAAAGAAACTCCATCTATCGGAACCTTAACTATCTTTTTAGATATCTTTTTTATTTCACTTAAATATCCATCTCTTTGTTTTTTGTAACCACTAAGTTCTTTGTATTTTTCTTTATCAGATTTTTTTAAATCTTTTAGTTCTTTGTTTAAATCAACAATTGATGATGAGAAGTCTTGTTTCTCCAAATCTCTTATTACAGACGATACTTCATTTGACTCTTCATTAGATAATTTCCACAATTCATCAAACAATCCAATATCTAAAAATTGTGCTAATGTATCTTTCTTTTCTGCTTGACTTTTATCAATAAATCCAGTATTATTGTTTTGAAGAGACATAGCAGTCAAGATAAAGTCTTCATAGGAACCAATATAAGAGGATATACTTTTGTTTGTTTCTCGTCTTTGTTCTCCGTTTAGGTTTTTTACTTCTCCACCAATCTCACTCCAAAAATCAACATCAACTTTTACTTGACCTTTTCTATTCTTTTTTGCTCTTCTCTCAATAAAGTAATCAACACCATCTATTTCAAAATTAAACTTACATTTAAATGTAGTTTTATCAGTATTCATTATATTAACTGCTTTAAATGTTCTTGCACACTTGTCAAAAATACAATATGTTAAAGCATCTAATAATGAAGACTTACCACTCGCATTACTTGCGAACAATCCCATACTTCCAATCATATTTGAGAAGTCTACTACATTGTTTTCTCCATAACTGAACATATTATCAAACTCAAACTTCTTTGGTTTCCAACTTATGTTTCTACCGACCTCAACATTAGGTAGTTTTAAATTCAATTCTTCGTTTATCTTACAAACTCTTCTTAAAGTATCATCATCTAACACATTGAATTTTTGTTCTAAGTAATCAACAATTAATTTGTTCTGATATATCGTATCTCTTATATTACCAAGGTTTATTTTAGATAGAGTTGAGTTTTGTCCTATCTGACTAAGTTTATCTGTTCTTATTACAGCAAGTTCTTTTACTTTTGCCTTTTGTTTTATAACTGCTATTAGTTTTTTAATATCTGCTGTACTTGTCTTTTCAAACTTAACCCTAAGTCTTGGGTATTTTGGTAAATCATCTAATGGTGGTATGTGTCCATTTACAACATTTATAGTATAGTAACCATAATCATTCGGTACATTAACAAATTTAGAATCTCTCTTCTCTACATCCCAAACTAAAAATCCTTTACCAAAATCTTCTCCAAAGTTTTGTTGTATTAGTGAACCTGGATATGCAATAGTCTTTTCATCGTTAAGGTATTGTCTTTTATGTATGTCTCCTAATAACACCATATCAAATCCATCAAATATATCCTTATCAATATCTGAATTAGGTAGTATAAAACCAAAGTCTGTTTGTGAACCGAATACTGACCCATGATATAATGCTATTTTTGTTTTAGAATCATAATCTTTTGCTTTTACATATGAGTCTGGTTCTTCAAAAACACTCATCACACTAAAACCAACATCTCCAACTTGATATACTCCAGAATCTTTTATGTAATGAATATTTGGATTATCTAACGCTCTTATAATTGGACTTAGAGCATCTAATCTATGTTTATTGTTTAGATTACAATCATGATTTCCTGGTAAAACAAGAAGTGGACATANATTTGCTAATTCTGTAAAAAACTCAGAGGTTAAATCTATCAACTCTGGAGACATATCTAATTTAGCATGAACTATATCTCCACCTAANTAGATTACTGAATTTTCTTTGTTTTTTGCTATTTCTTTGTATACTTTTTTGAAGACACTTCTGTACTCTTTATGTCTTTTTACATTTCTAATGTGTATATCAGATAGATGGTATATTCTATCCACTTTATCAATNGGTAATTTTATCATATTGAAAACTTTAGTTTGACAAGACTTGATAAGTCAAGTTGGTTAGTGTTTCTTACTAAGTTATAAAAATCATTTCTACCCATATCATTTGGGTCTTGTTCTTTTAGTGGAACAACAACCACATTTACTCCCTCATTCATAAGATATTCAGCAGTCTGTAGTGTATTCTTTATTGCATCTGGGTCTAATGCTAAGTTTACTTCCTTTACACCTTTTTGTAATATCATTTTTTTCAAGTTATTCATAATAACTTTTCCATACAAAGGAATACAATTTCTACGAACCGTGATTGCATCAAATGCACCCTCAACAATTGTTATTGGTATATTCCAATTTATCATATTTTCAAAACCAATTATATCTTTAGTAACTGGTGGATTCTTATGTTTCATGTATGAATCTTGATAGTAACTTCTACCAGTAAAAAAGTTTAATGAACCATATAAATCATATGATGGTATGATTACCATTCCACCATAGTCTCCACTCTCACAATATCCAATGTTATACCTACGAATATCAATAGTATCAATACCTCGTCCCTTTAGATAGTGTAAAGCATTTCTATACTCTGGTGTTTTAGATGGTTTCCACAATGGTTTAAATTCATTTGGTAATTGTAGTATATCTTTTTTCTGTTTGTATTCTTTTTTTCCTATATAATCATTTTTAAAGTCATCAAGTTTCTTCATTTTGTCATTACTAACATTTAGTAACTTGAATAAAGAGAATACACTCCCCCCTTTCTTATCACATACCCAACATCTCCACTTTTGAGATAAGACATTTACTTGAAGTTTCTTTTTGTAATGGTTACAGAAAGGACAATAAAATGCGTGTTCACCTTTCTTCAGAATCTTGGAAATTCCCATTACAGATTCTAACAGATTAATTAATTGCAATCAACTACCTTTTAATATTTCTATAAATTTATCAAATTCTAATGATATGTAAGTCTTAGACCTATTTCTTTTAAATACTACACAAGGAATGTGGTCACCACAATTCTCTTCTGCTTGTTCATGTGATTTCCATATATTTAGTGACTCTTGATTCTTACACTCTATACTTAAAGGTATTAATCTTCTTGCTGCTGGTGACATATGTATGTCTTCTCCAGACTCTCCCATCACTGCTGTTTTGATATCATCAGGTTCAAGTTCTTCAAAACTCTCTAATAGAATTTCTCTGACTTTATTCTGAAGAACACGACCTTTTGCTTTTCTTGAACGACTTAACATAAACCTTATATATATATATTAACTAACTTTCTCAAAGATTGAATTTATTTTTAATCCTTTTATATTCATATTTAGCCCATCTTTCTGCTCGTTTTTCCCATTTGTTATCATCATGTGGGTCTAATCCTTTATATGTTGCCATTGTTCCTGCTTGTGTATATTTCTTCATAAACTTCTTTACACCAAGTTGTCTTGCATCAAGAGCATGTTTGATTTCGTGTAAAATAGTTATAAGAAATTCTTTTACATTTGGATATGACCTTCTAAGAAATATTGTATCTGTTTCTGGAACATATTCTGCTAATGTTTTTCCTGTAGCAAATTTAACTTTTGATTTCAGATTATATGCTTTTACTATTTCAGTTGCTATATCTAAGTAATCTATTCTTTCTCGTAAGACAGAATCGTTTATCCCTCTTCCACCTATGTCCATAGTCTTAGAAAATTTCTTTAATTTATCAAATGCTCTAAACTGACTTAATTTCTTTTGTTTAGTCCATTTCATTTTATCAAAGACTTTCATTCTCATNTGTTGTTTTACNATATANTAAATATCCAATACATTACCACCTTGTGATTTTATCCAATCTTTATACTTNANTACGAGTTTAGCAGAAACATGCTCATGNCCATAGTGAGTCCAGAATCCTTTCTTNGGATGTAGTTTTGCCGTTGAATCTTTACCTATATCGTGGAATAATGCAGCAAGTGCGAAGTCTATATCACCAGTTCTTAATGCTCTGTTCGTAACTGCTATAGTATGTTTNANAACATTACCTTCTGGATGTTTATCTCTTCTTTGGTCGTAATTNTTAAGGTTGTAAACTCTTTTCTTTAAATCAATTGGAAGAGAATTGTAAATATCTTTAAATTTCTTTGGTTTTTTTCTAACCGCTATTTCATTCATACCAAGTTTTTTTCTTAACTTTTCAATTTTCTTTTGAATCTTCTTTTGAGCAGGACTTCCTGGCATCATTTTCATNGCTTGACCATATAGTTTGTACAACTCAGCNTTACTTTCTCCTATAGTATAATATCCTATAAGTGCCATTGCTAAATCTCTATCAGANTCTCCTCTGAATTGTTTCTTTACTTTTTTATAATTTTTTCTAATCATTTTTACAGCAGTATTTTTAGAATGTCCATACATCTGTAAGAGTTTTTGTATGTTACTAATTTGTTCTTTGTTTTCGTTCTTCTTTCTCCCTGCACAATGTGCTTTTTGTGAAAACCCTTTTGGATTATTACAATCAATACTTTTTTTATACTTCTTACTCCAACCCTCATTTTTCTTTTTGGTCTTCTTTTTCATTGAATTTATNAATCTTCTATATACTGCTGNTNNNGACTTTTTNCCCATCTCNTTTGCTCTTTGTTCCATAGCAACTGCTGCTTGTATTTTGTGAGCATGAGATTTACCACTACCCTTAATTTTACGAACAGATGCTTCTGCGTCTTTTACAGTTGCAAACTTCAATCCTTTGATTGTACCTTTTGGATTCTCATCAGTATACAAATCTGAATGAGATGGTGAGTTTCTATGTTGTCCTTTCTTACGAGGTTTTCTTGGTGCTTCTGTTAAAAACTTTTCTTTTTCTAAATCTTTAATTTTGTCACCTATTTCTCTTCCCTTTAAATCTTTCGGTACATCTTTAGCAGAAACAGATAACTTAAAATTATACATTTTAACTAATTCTTTTTCTTTACCTATGAATATACCAAAGTTTTTGATTTGTTGCAAGGATAATTTTGTTTTATCTTGCATTTTTTTGTAAAGGTATATTTGTTTAGGGTCAAAGTTTTGTAAAGACACTAAAAACGAAATGTCGTTTACTTCTTGATTTGTATATCTTAAAGAATTTAGTTTTGATGGTAATTTACTTGGTTTATTGTCTTTCAACATAAAAGCAATCTGGACAATATGGTCATTAGAATTTATAAAGTTTTTATTTATGTTTAGTCCAGGTAATATTTGTGGTAACATTGATAATGCTTGTGCCAACCTAAGATATTTAGAGGGACTTTTTGCTTTTTTGATACTCTTTACAAACTCATCTCGTATTCTTTCAGCACTAACACCTTTCAAACTTGGGTCTTTTTTAAGTGCCATCAATGTATCAGGATGAACCCTACCACCAATACTTGCAGTAAATCTAAGTGCCCTTAATTTTCTCAATGGGTCTTCATCAAATCTTTCTTCTGCTGTTCCGACTGTACGAATTTGTTTTTTCTTTAAGTCTTTGATGCCTCCTACTAAGTCTACTATCTCTTCTCTACCAATATCGTAAAATAATGCGTTTATAGTTAAATCCCTTCTTTTCACATCACCTTCAATATCTGTATAATCTACTGCATCTGGTCTACGACCTTTTCCAATATCTTTTCTGAATGTTGCTATCTCATGTCCACCTATAACAACTACACCAAATGCTTTTCCTAACTCTAAAGATTTAAAACCACCTTTTTCTGCAATCTTCAAAACCTCTTCTGGTTTAGCATCTGTTGCTAAGTCAAAATCTTTNGGAGATTTACCTAANATAGCATCTCTTACTGCACCACCAACTATGAATAGTTGTTTTCTATTCTTNTTGAATAGTTTATATATCTTTTTTATATCGTTTGGAACTTTGAGTCTTAGTTTTTTAGACTCTAATAGGGTATTTCTATGATTATTTATTTTTAGAAATAAGTCCCATTGTTTGTCGTCTATATATTGTTCTACCATTTTCTACAAGACCAATAACGCGCTTTATGTCTTGGTCCAGGATTATCACAATTATGTCTTGCTCTAAATGCTGCTCTTGCTTTAGGGTTGGATTTTCTGATTCTCATAGTCCCACCTTTAGCATCACCACCTTGTCCAAAGTTTACCTTGACCACATTACCTTTTGGATTCTTAACATAAACCTTAAACTTTTTTNCATCCCCTTGCATAATCTTACCAAGTTTTACCTTACGACCTTGATATTCTGCTTCGTTTAAATCTTCGTTTTGAAATTCAAAAGTATATCCACCATATTCACCAGTATTNGATTCGTAGTATATTTCATTTTCACCTAACCATACATTAGTTTGTACACCNTCTTTTTTTACACAATTAGGATATCTCTTACCAAACATCATTTTGGTTCCTTTTTTTTCGTACCCCTTCCAGCACTTTTCATCTAAACTCCATACTCTAATATTTTCACTCATCATAATACTCCTATTTAGATTTATTACCCCAATTTTTTGCACCAACTCTACGACACTTTACAAGTGCTCCACTTGCATANGCTGATGGCCAGACATCATATCTTGCTTTTACTTTGTAATAACATTTGTCTCTTTTCTTTGCCTTTTTTTCGGTCATAATAAAATGATTTGCTTTTTTAGCACAATCTTCGTGTTGACAAGTAAGACTTTCAAATTTCTTTTCAAGAGATATTTCGTCTAATACCTCTTTTATTATACCATTCAAATCTTCCATAGTTAACTTCATTTTTAAATCCTATTACTTTTTTGGTTTTGTAGATACTCTTATTGGTGCCTTACCTTGTCCTGCTGATTGTTTACCACCTCTACCTGCTTTATTTTGTGCTGCTCTCTTTCTACGAGTAGCACTTGCTTTTTGTTTTTTANTCATACCANNNGCTTTACTTGCAGGAACACATTTNGCNTATCCTCTNTTCTTACCNCTNGTNCCACAAGGTGGGTGTGAACCATCTTTTCTTTTCTTTCCTATATTTACCCACTTATCTTTAAACCATTTTCTCAAATTTTCATTTGTAATATTTCCACAATTTATACAAATATTGCTTTCGATAATTTCAATTTGTTCTTGTGTAAGATTC
>NZAU01000107.1 GCA_002686215.1 Candidatus Woesearchaeota archaeon | reverse complement strand
ACACTTGGATTTGCAAAGTCAAATACACCCAAAGATCCAGTCAATCCTGCAATATCTTGAACAGCATCAACAATACCAAATCCTCTAGATGCTGCTTCTCTTGCTTTATTTGCTGTTTCTAAAATTTGACTTACAGGAGTTCCTGAACCTTCATTAGTTCCAACACCAATTGTCCATTCGTTTGATGCAAGAGCATAGTCTGCTGGTGGTTCATTACAATCAAGAGCACTTACAACATTTTGGAAAGCATCAACTGCACTAGTAAGGAAACTGAAGGGATTGAATCCACCAAGAATTTTACCAACACCACCCAATAATGGTTGTAATGCTTTTGTAACTCCGCCAATGATGGTATTCATAATAGCACCAACACCCTGATCCGCAACACATTGAACAAAGTTACTTACATTATCAGCAATGTTGCTCAATAGTCCCTGAATCATTCCACCGATACCACCAATAACGGAATTGGCAATACAAGGTAGAGCATCCGAAATTGCCTTTACTGGACTGATGAACGTTGACTGTGCAGCAATACCTGCTACATCTGCAGCTTTACTACTACCAGTTGCTGCAAGAACTGTTGCATAGACAGTTTTATAAAGGACATCAAGTCCCTTATTCATTGCTCCACCCATCGCTTCTGATAGAGCACCTGTCATATTATGAATCAATCCAGTAGCACCAGATTGAATACTTTTTGTTATTGCACCAATTCTTTCATTTATTTGCTGCTTGAAATCACCAATACCATCAGTAATTCCCTTTATAATGTTCTGAACATCTCCAACAAAATTTTCAATGTCGGTTTTTATATTGTCAATCTCTGAACTAATTTTTGCTGTTGCCATGGTAACTTTTTTACCAATAGCATTGAATCCAGCCTTTTCTTTTTTATTTGGGTCTTTTATATCTTTGTTTAGTTTCTCAGCAATTTCTGGAGAAACCATTCTTGGAGATTTCTGAGAATCTAAATTACTCTCATTGGATTCATTAGCAACAACTGCTGATGATTTTTTGATGGGACCAGAAAATCCTGTGAACGGTTCAAATGGTGCTGAGTATGGACCAGAATATGAAACAGCATCAGTTCTACCAAAGACACCTAGGATGCAAGGTAACTGTGCATTATCACCATCCAAGAAGAATCCTAGTACAGTATCTGCCTGCTCAATCTTAGGTGTCTTCGCTCTGTTGCAAGCACCAGATCCATCAGTTACACCAAGAAGAACTTGTGCCCAAGGCAGATCTTCATTAGGTAATTCTAGTTCAGAATATGGGTGATATCCCATAATACGAACTTTTACTCTATTTCCCCATCCAGCACCATCTGCTTGATCTTGCCAACAACTCTGTGGAGCAACTTGACCAATCCACCAACGAAATCCGTCTCTGCCTATAAAATTAGTTTTAAATAAAGATTCCTCTAACATTAGACTTTATTGTTTGGCTTTACTAGACCGAAAGTATCTCTAACTAACATCAAAGCAGTGAAGGATCCTTCACTATCAAAATGATGGCATAACTCCTTAATCATATATAGACCACTTTCATAAGGATCGGGATCTTCCTTACCTGTAGAAACCTGTCTGAACTCACATTCAATAATATTACCTGCCCTCAGATTAGTATTGAGAGGGACAGTCATTTGTAATCTTTGAGTAAACAGAGAGTTATATCTATAGAGTGCTTGTGACTGATACTTAAAAGGATCAGCATTTTCACTGGTTTCTACGTGCTGCTCTAGTGTTCCTTTATCAACAAATCCAGTCATTACTCTTGTTGGTACATCACTAAGAGTTGATGTTGATGTATCATTCAGTTTTGGAAGTGTTGGTGTAGATGATCCAAGATTCTTTGTTGATTTTAGGTGATCAGATATTTTGAACAATCCTTCTTGTTCCCTTGTAAAAGAAAACTTATGGAAATCAAAGTAATATCTCTGGGTAGCATATGCACCCAGTCTAAGATTTTCAGTGAGGTTTTGATTTCTATTTACAACGTGTGCAGTGATTTTGAAGTCTTCATTCTGACCATCAGCAACTGAAGTTTCAACATATTTTGCTACAGGTTTTTCAGTGATTAATTTATCAACAGATCTGAAGTGCAATCCTTCTTTTGTTTGGAAGAATAAGAATCCTGCAACACCATCACCCTTCAAGTCTGGTACTGCCTTTGATGACAACCATCTCAAGACAGTGAATGGTTTTCTCATATTACCGATGAAACCATACTTGTTCTCGGTTTGATCTGGTGGTGATGCTAACTTTGCTTGTAAAACATCTTTGACGATTTGTTCTACAGTTGCAGTTATGTTTTGAGTTGTGGGATATTTCTTTGTAACTCTTGTGGTTTCATTAGTGATTGCAACTCTTGAGCAAAGATTTAATACTAATGATTCCTGGTTATTATCAGCAAGCACATCCTGAATACCAGATACAAAAAGATAATCATCAGGTTTTGCTGAGAAATCTAGTTCAGGTAAATTATCAGATGCTGGCTTGATCTTAAGTGAAACTCTTTCTGCACCTTTTAATTCTAGACCTTGATACAATGATTTTCCATTGATAACAGGACCAGAGTTGATCACTGAAATTTTGGCAGTAACTGTAGGTGAAAAAATATCCTCATAATATTTGACATACAAAACACCTTTTCTCAGGTCTACTGACTGAGAACCATCTCCAGATTCAATTAGTATTTCCTCAAAAGAAGAGGGATCTGCTGCTGCCATTACGTATATTGCAGTTCTGTGAATATGAAACTATTTAACGAAGTCCCACCACTTTGATTGGCGGCGACAGTGCCATCTGAACCACCATAAGGTGATGATGGTGGTGGGTTTGCCGCTACCTTTGTGGCAGGAATTGGTATTGGAACTTCTATATTTTGATCTTGTGACTGAGCAATGTTTGGTGTTTGCCTTTTAACTGTTGATACTTCATCTGGTTTTTTACCCTCTACGTTAAAAGATTCACCATACTTTTTAACCGCTTCTTCAACTACTTCTGGAGAAACAGTTGCTTTATTTTTTCCAACACCTCTATAATAACTTTGACCTCTCTCTACTTTTTGAACCTGTCCCTGCATTGCTTCAAGAACTGGAACACCAGCAAATCCTTGTGCCAAACCTTTAGCAAATCCTGCAGGATCTTTTGCTGCTTTCTCTGCAGTCAATCCCCTCTCTGCCAAAAATGCTTGAGCAAGTCTATCCTGATTCTCTGGAGTGAATTTACTACTCATAGTCAATCCTGCTGCTTCAACATACCTATCAGGATAAAGCATTTGATATGCACCAACAGCAGCAGATTCTCTACCATCTTTTAATTTTTCTTTCTGAAGTGCAACCACTTCAGCGATTGTCATTTCTGTCAAACCCGAAATCGTTTCACTTGGGAACATAGACTCATATCCACCCTCTGCACCTTTTATAAGTTCAAGCACACCTTGTGGTTGACCTCCCAAGTTTTTATTGACAAATTTGGATGTACTAACGCGATTATTTCCTTGACCTCCTCCCATACCCTTAGAGACTGGTGATGGTTCTGTTGACTTTGTTGTACTGAATTTTGGTCCAAAGGTTTCTTTGGTCCAATTTTTTAGTCTATCAATACCATCCTCAATGTCTTGAATGATATTATCTAAAGCAGTATTGCTGGTNTTANCTTCACCTTCTATAGCCTTTTTATCACCTTCAAAACTAATAAGATTTAATTCTTGAAGTTTTTGTGTNAGAGTNGCATTGAAANTAGTAAACCAACTNACAACCTTATTATACCATNCTTGCAATACTTTAATTACTGCCTGNATTTTTTCTATTANNGCTTCAACACCCNTNATAATTNTTGGNAGATTGAGTAATATCCATCCAACAACAATAGTTCCTAAGAAGTCCATAATCCTTCCAAGGAAACCCTTAGTGCTTGATGCTATCTTCTTTGCTGGAGATCTATTGACAAAGGAACTTACTTTTGTTGCTTCAACTAAATCTTCTTGNTCTCTTCTCAAAACTGCCTGTCTTCTTTTCAAGAACAGTTTAGATCTTTCAAATATTGATTTTCTTTTTGCTACGTTACCTTCATTTACTGTTTTTACAATACCACGGGAAGATTCATTAGCAGATCGCAATCCCTTCCCAAAAGAACTCAAAGAAGATCTGATTGAAAGAATANTATTTCTATTTTGTANGAAGGACTGTCTCATCTTATGCTATTACGTTATATTGTGCAAGAGCACCAAGGATNTATGGATTNTCGTGATTNTGAGATGCTATNATACCAGGTGATGCTGCAATANTNCCACCAGATGCAGGAGCTTCCTGAGCAGTNTCTTCACCATCATTCATAGGAACTGGAATTACATTTACAGTTGGACGAGATGCCTGACTAATAGTTTCGGATACTGTTCTGCTTTTTGATAAGATAGGATCAATTTTTCCAGTTCTTCCAATTTCTTTCTCCTGCTCTATCATTTTCAGGATTTCTGGATCAGTCACTTTATCACCAACCTTAGGTTCTTCAGATCCTTCTTGCTGACCACGATTATATGGAATTACTTTGAGAGGAACTATCTTCTTATCGCCCTCAGGTGATGTCTCAGTTGGTTTATCATCAGAGGGTTTGATTGGATTATATGGTGGTAATGGAGGTATTTGGAATGGTTTATATGCATCTAATGTTGGATCAATTATATCACCAAACGTAGTGAAACCACGTCCACCAATCTTTTGTTTTAAAATATCTGGTTCTGGTTGTGGTTCTGGTGGAGCAGTTTGTGGGAAAAGTGTTCGTAAATCAAGAAAAGGTTTTGGTTTTTCTACTTCTACTTGATCATCTCCCCCACCTATACCCACTGGTGGTAGCATTTGAGGTGGACCATATTCCTCAAATTTTTTCTGAGTTTCTCCAGGATCTGGTAATGCGTCAGGATCTCCTTGATCAACTGGGGGGAAATTTTTCTCAACCCAACTTTGAAAATTTTGATTTAATTGACTTAATCTATTATTAGTTAATTCATCGACAAATGCACCTACCGTTTTGAAGAACTCACCGATAGGTTCTCTAAACAGAGCAATAGCTGCTACACCTGTCAATAATAGTGATATCTTATTAAATTTACCTTTAAATCCACCAGTTGCTGCTTTCAGAGCAAGTTTTAATCCAATGAAACCACCAACAGCTACGAGAACACTTTTCTTTATCTCTTCTAATTTTTCATAGTTGCCATCAGCAAGTGCTTGTATTGTTTCAACACCTTTTATTGCTAACCATCCAAAGAATAATCTTTGGAAGAATCCAAATAATCCACCAAGGCTTGTTTGTAACTTTGCACCAAGTTTTAGTGCAGGACTAAGAACCTTTGCCTGAATCTTCTTCTCAACTACACTTTCTTTCCCTTCTCTCAACTTTTGTTGAGCTAATCTATTTTCTAATACTTGTTCTTGTCTTTCTTTCTGCCTTTCAAGTGCTTGCGAAGTTGCAAGACTATTTCTTACAACTGCTAATGAATTAGAGAGTTGATTGACCTGAGCACCAAGACTTTGAATCTGATTAGAAACAACTGCTAATTGTAATGTATTTCTACTCAACAATTGCTGTGATTGAGGATCTATACCAGCAGAAGTTGGAGCAGCCGCTCTACCAGTAAAAGCGGCAGCAGAAATTCTACTTCTTCTAACTGCTATAGGTGAGATTTCAACCATTCATCTGCTGTTGTTGTGCTTTCAGATTTTCTTCTTCAATATACTGTTGGAGGAAAGCAAGGTAAATTTCTTTCTCCCAAGGAATCATATTCTCTAGTTCCGTCAAGCTATATTTATGGTGTTGCATCAAGGCAAAATTTATTCGGAAGTATGACTCAAGGTCAGTATGAGCCATACTTACACGAAAAAACTTGCTAATCCCTCAAGTACAACATCATTTACTACTCCAGTGTTTGGATTGGTAACCTTGATAGTATGTGAGAGTTTTGGCATCGTTGTGAAAAACTTCTCAACTTCCTGGAATTGTTTGGAACTCAATTGCTCAACAAAATCTTTCAATTCCTTCTCAGTACAATCCTTTGCTGACCACGATTCTTCTTCACTATAGATCTGTTCAATACAGGACATAATGATTTTGAACGTATCATCAACATCAATATCATTCACAGTAAAATTACTCTGAATGAATTCACTCATCGAAGGATACTTAAGTCTCATAGTCAGAGTATCATCAAGTTTGATATCTCTACTGTGATCCTTATCAAATTGTACTTGAATCTCATCCAAAGTGATGACTGCAGGGACTTTTGTTTCCCCATCATCAGGACAAGTAATCATAACTTCTACATCTTCACCAACAGACTTACCACGAATGTTGAGGAACAAGTATTCAATATCAAACGTAGAAAGTTCTTCTACCTTTACGCCTCGGGTAAGGATGCATCCACTGATAACATCTTTTACAGCACTGGCGATAGTAGAACTATCTTCGCTTTCCATAGCGATAATTAAAACTTTCTCTTCTTTGACTAAGAATGGTCTATACTTGATCTTTTTCTTAGTAGAAGGAATCACCAACTCATAGGTTGGTGTAGCAATCTTAGGTAAAGGCATTACAATCTATGCACATCAGTAAAATTATTTATCAGCCTATTCTACCACTTGATGCACGAATACCTTCAGAAATTATGAGACCGTTACCATTTAAGAATCTACCATCAGCAATCAAGTTTGAGAATGCATCGCGTGATTCGGGTGGTGTCATATCTCTTGGCAACTTATTGAATCCATTAATATCGTCGCGACCATCAAGATTCTTATCTCTGTATGTTTGAGCGAATGATTTTTGTGCTCTTGCTGCAGATGCTTCATCATTTTGAGATTCATCAAAAAACTTGTCAATCGATCTCGATCTTCCAGCAATATGTCTATCATATGAAAATTCCACAGTTGCTCTTAAAAGTTGAGATCCTTGATATGAAACCTGTGTAGCGTTCAATGTGATTGGAAATAATCCAATGTATTTGTATTCGGTATAGTTTTTGTAATCTCTTTCAAACTTAACAATTCTAGTTTCATCACACTTATATTCAACTGGATATCTCATTCTTGCATAGTATCCATGTGCTAATGGATCTGCTGCCTCACCTTCAATTCTAGATCCACTGTTCATATATTCAATCCAATGCTCAAAGAATTTCAGTGACTTATAATCTGTATCAACGTAGAACTCCATTGAAGTTCTCGTGAACAATCGAGTATGTGCCATATTTTCGGCAATACCCTGATAGTTTCCGATAATATTGGTAACCGCGTGAGTGCTACCAGGGAGAGATGCAGAGGAGCACAGCAATGCAAGTTGATCTTCGGCAAACCTGCTGTTTATACCCTTCCTCTTCAGGTAAGTCATCAACCCTTGACTCATACCACCAAAAGTAACCACAAAATGAGAGGTGGTTGCAACATTAGATAAAGTTGGTTTGATCTGAGATATCTTTTTCGGAAATGGTCTAGGCACTCTAAATACTCTTAGGTGATTGTTTAGTTATTTAGATGTCATATAAGGGAAAATACAAACCATCTTATCCTAAGAAATATAAGGGTGATCCGACCAATATTGTATACCGTTCTCTCTGGGAACGCAAGTTTATGGTCTACTGTGATAATAATCCAAGTGTTATAGAATGGCAGTCGGAAGAGTTTTGTATCCCATATCGTTCTCCTATTGATAATAAGGTTCATCGGTACTTTCCAGACTTCTTTATTAAGTACAAAGATGTGAGTGGTAAAATCAAATCATCTTTGATTGAAATCAAACCAATGAGGCAGTGTTCTCCTCCACCCAAACCAAAGAGGCAGACAAAAAAATACCTGAACGAAGCATATGAATATGCTAAGAATCAGGCAAAGTGGAGAGCAGCACAAGATTACTGTGCTGATAGAATGTGGGAATTCAAGGTGATGACTGAAAAAGAATTAGGTATCAAGTAATGGCAACCAGACCCACAGATACAGATAGTAATGTAAATAGGGTCCGTGGTATTGCTGATGATATCATCGGAATAAAAGATCCTGATGATATTATGATTGCACTGCTTGAAGTTCTTACAGAGCAACCGAAAACATCTGTTCAACCAGGTCAGATATACGTCTTTGTATATAATGCAAAGACACCTCAACTAAGGTACGATCAAAATCCTTTCGTTGCAGTTACAGATATTATGCCTTGGGGTTTCCGTGGAATCAATTTTCATTGGGATGAGCCTAGACAATATACCTGGGCAGAAGTTGCTGGTGGTGTGTATAGAGTGTACCCATCAGAAGTAAAAGATTTATCAATGATACCTTTTGGCAATTTCAAGCTAAATACTTGAAAAGTGTCTTTATAGATGGCTGCGAGTAATACCAGTTCTTTAAATCTTGGTGGTAGTGATGGGATGTTTGATATCCCACCCGAACCCAAAAAAGCAGAACAAACACAGAGGACTGCAAACTCAACTGAGAATGCATCAAATGCTGGTGGCAGGTCGGATGTAAATGGAAATCCTAGAAAACCTCCTGGTCAAGAACACTCTGGCATAGTTTATAGATATCCAAGATCAAGATTTCAACCTGGTCAAGATATGGTCAAGATTGATATCTTTGAATATGAGAAATCAGAAAATCAACCATTTAGAATTGGTTCTATTTTAGGTAATGCTATTGGCGAAAAACGGAATGTAGATATTAAAAATGACAAGGGTGAAGTTACTGGAACTAAGGAAGTACAAAACATTAATTTAAACAAAATAAATATACCTTCGACAACACAATCTTTCTTAGCAAATAAATCAAAACTAAGAAAGAATCAACGTACAATATACTTACCAATACCTCAACAAATCA
>NZAU01000106.1 GCA_002686215.1 Candidatus Woesearchaeota archaeon | reverse complement strand
GCACTGCAGAGAGTTATTGGAGACGCCCTGGTTCAACACCAGTCATAAAGGAAGACGCCAGGAGAGGGGGAAGTTCTAATCCATTTGCCTTTCCGTTCTTCGTCTTGCTTCTTCTTTTTGTCTTCTTTTTGCTTCGTAATCACCGGCATATTTGCTCTTTTTATTAACAATAGCGAGGTATTTATTTTATGTCAAACATAAGGACTACAGACCCCTTTAGCGCCAAAGAGATTATTGGCGACAATATTCAGCAATTGCTTGACCCATCAAGCGATATGCGTAAATCGTTCTTTTGGCGTTCTGACCCAAAAGACAAGCGAAAAGTAGAAAAGTTTGAGCAGTGGAATGTCTTTGAGTATGCAGACAAGTTCCTTCCTGCTTTTGGTTTCTACTCCTACAGAGACCCTGATGGGGAGGGGTGGGACTACCGACTGATTCAGAAGAAGGGTCGCTTCGTTCGCATCATCGGCAACCTCCAGGACTCCAGAACCAGAACGCTGGTGTTCCGCTGGACGCTGGAAACCCTCAAGTATTTGACCGGCACTGCTTGCGACCTGCCCGACTTCAACAACCTGAAGCGGTCGCTCATGAACAAGCAGAACCTCTTCGATGCTTGGACGCTCAAGTTCCTGCCTGAGTTGCCTGAGGTCGAGAGCGACGACGGCACGGGGAAATGGAGCAGCGTTCCGCAGCGCCCCCTACGGGACAACCCGGAGCAAGCGCACCTCTGCTTCACCAACGCAGTTGCTGTGGTTCGTAAGGGGAAGGAACCGACTGCGATTCCCTACCCCGCCCTGCCTGCTGAACTCTTCATCTGGGATGCCCAGGTGCGCCCGTATCCAATCACCGACGAAATGTTGGATGAGGGGGCGCATGGCGTCTGGTGGGACTTCATGCAGAACACCGCCAAGGAGTTCATAGACGGGGAATGGAAGGTCAACCTCGGGATGCTCAAGACCCTGATGACCTCCTACGGGTATTTGCTCCACGACTTCTCTCCGCCAGACCAACGCAAAGCGGTCGTTCTTTATGACCGCACCTCTGGCATCCGCGAAGGAGGTGCTGGCAAGTCAATCCTTCTCGACGGCATCGACAAGGTGCGTCCCTATCACTGGATTGATGGGAAACGCCTTGAGGGTGAGAAGCGTTTCATCATGGAGGGATACACAGAAGACCGTCGTGTGGTGGTCTTCTCGGACATCCTCAAGGACTGGAAATTAGAGGATTACTACAACATGATTTCCGACGGGTTCACCGTCGAAGGAAAGGGGCAACCAGCGTTCGTCATCCCCAAGCAGAGCGCCCCGAAGATTGCCATCAACACGAACTACACGATTCCTGCGGTCACCCGCTCAGACCGCCGAAGACTGCATTTCGTTCCCATCAGTCAGTTCTATGGAGTGCTCTCTGACTCCACGGGCAAGACGCCAAAGGATGTCCACGGGGGATGGTTGCTCGACGAATACTCCTGGACTTCAGAGGACTGGTCTGCCTTCTATGTGACCTGCCTTCACTGCCTGCACCAATACCTGGAAGAAGGATTGGTGCCCTTTGACGACACGGTGCTCCATGACCGCCAGTTGCTTGCTGCTGCTGGTCATGACGAGTCGCTCCTTGAAGCACTGACTTCCTTCATCAAGGAGGTCGCTCAAAGCGGCGGGGAATGCACTCGACCGATGGTTCTGGATGTCTTTGACAAAGACCCGAACCTTGAGCGATATGCCGACTGGAAACCCCAGTGGAAGGTGCGCCGCTTCAAAGACATGGCGGTGGGCATGGGTTATCAGGTCAACCCTGGTCGTGAGCGCAACCAGCGGGTCATCAACGGTGTGACGACCGATTGCTACTTGCTGGTTAAACCCGACTTGATGCCTGCTGATGGTGCGGAGGAGAAAGAACCTCCTTCTCCCCCAGCAGTCAAAGACGGACGCTTCACCGGTTTCCTCTTCGGAGAAACGGAGGAGGACGCCTGATGACTGAACTGACAGAGGCATTCATCTCAAGGGTCTTCCTGACCTATCGGGGCACCCTGCTTCCGGCAGGTGCCCTCCTGTCCCCTTATCCACCGGCGGGAACACTGATGTTCCGTTGGACGCCTGTTGAGGAATTTGCTGTTGCTGCCCACAAGGCAGTCGAAATGAATTTGATTCGGGACACCGATGAGTTCTGGGATGCCTATCAGCAGTGCCAGGACGACCCAGACCTGGTGGTCTATGTGCCCCTATCCCGTGCTGAGGTTCAGAAGGTCTTTCGGGAGGGTGGAGAAATCTCTGCCGTTTGCTCTGACCCCATCTCTGCCGTCCCCCTTGATGTTGATGAGGAAGACGCATGACACCTGCCTGTGCCCCTGAGCAGTTCCTGCGCCTGGCGGAGGTGCGGAGCATCACCGGACTTTCCACAGCGGGCGTATACGCCGCTCAGGCAGATATGGAGTTTCCGAGGGAGATTCGCCTGGGGCAATCCGCCCAGGTTTGGATGAACTCAGATGTTCAGAAGTGGATTGAAGAGCGCGGCGGGTCATGAACCCGTCTTTTTTTTGCCCAGACCGCTTGAGGTATCAACAACTGTGGGGTTCTCCGCAGTCATTTTGCGGAGATGTCGTGCGTTTTTACCCTGTTACCCCGTTTGAACGCCCGCCTTTTGAGAAAATGGGGCGCGTCTGGAAGTCCGTTCAAACTTTCGTTCAAACGACCCACGAAAAACCAAGCGTTTTCGGGGATGTTCAAACGATGTTCAAACGCCCTTCACTCCCCTAAACCCCCGTCAACACAGGAAAGTCAGAAGATATGCACTTCCAGGACAGAAGTAGCAGGGTAATCACTATTGAGTGACTGACTGCGATTTGAGGGGCGAGTCAGGGTTGTTCAAACGATGTTCAAACGATAGGTTGCGGTTTCAGTAGTTCGGAACCGCACCTGGGTGGTCATGCACTCTCACCCCGTTAGGACGCAGCAGCGCAAGGGTGCCCCCTGCGGAGAGGAGGTGCTGCTGTGGCGGTCTTAGAGAAGGTCGCCCTTATGGGTGGCGAATTTGAACTGGTTCGCCTCTCACAGCGCCCCAAGACTTGGTATTTCAGGTTCTATGTCCGGGGCAGTGGGCAGCAGAAGAAGGGATATGTAGTTCGCTCTCTCAAGACTGATGACAGAGGGCAGGCAGAGCGCCGTGCCTATGAGGAGTGGCGGAAACTCAAAACTATTGAGGAAGACGGCGGAAGTATCACCGCTAAGTCAATTCAGGATTTGATGGATGACTGGTTGGATAAGTCATTCCAGCGGGTAGTGACTGGTGAGATTGAGCAAAACACTTGGCGGAGTAAAAGGTCATTCTTCACGAATAGTCTGAAGAACTTCTTTTATGCCAAAGGTATCAAGCGTGTTACTGATTTGCAGGCAGATACTTTTGACGACTTCCGGTTCTGGAGGATGACGGAAGGATGGAAGTTCTACGACATAAAAGACAAGGCGAAGAGACAACCACCTAAGGACTCAACTATCAATAGTGAGATAGGACTGATTAATGAGTGGTATAACAACTACCTGATTCCGAAAGGTTATGTTCGCAAGAAACCTCTGATAAAGAGAAAGGAACTTGATGTTGATGATTTGTCTGCCAATCCACCTATCCCTCTGAAAGAATGGGAGAAGGTCTGGAGGTGGATGGAGAAATGGACAAACCCAAAAAGGAAGTTATCTCCGCATACGCTCTATTGGAGAATGTGCTTCAGGCACTATCTTCTTTGTGCTTATAACGCTGGCACTCGTCCAACGGAACTATGTGGTCGCTACAACAAAGAAAAAGAAATTATTGATAGGGGTATTACTTGGGAGGATGTAGAGATTATTCCTCAGACAAGATGGTCTGAAAAATTGAAGAAAGAAGTAGAGGACAAACCAGTTGCGGTGCTTGAGATTAGGAAGACCAAGACCAAGGTTCCCCGCACCGTTCCTTGTCGGGTTGCTGACTACCTAATCCGATGGAGGGACTTCTGTGTTGAGTGGCGCCAACAGAATGGGTATCCGCCACTCAAACCATCAGACCTCGTATTCGTAAATCCAAAGACTGACATGCCTTATTCCTACACGATGTATTCTTCGCGTTGGCAGGGCATTAGGGATGAGTTCTCTAAGGATTTCTCCGACCATTACACCCTCTATTCCACAAGAAGTTCATTCGTTACCAATCTCTTGGAGGAAGGGGTGAGTAGGGACGATGTTTGTAAACTCTCAGGTCATAACTACCAAGTTATGACGAGGCACTATGACCGCATGAAGATGCGGAATCGAATTCCTGAAGTGACGAAGCGGAACTACGGCAGACGCTATGAGAACACTGCTGGCGTCACCAAGTTGGTATAAAAAAATGGATGCCCCCCGGCATCCATATGTCCACAAAACAAACTTGCTATATGACAGCACTATGACAAAGGAACTGACTTATGGTCGGAAGAGTCAAGTGATGTGTGGTGAGTGTTCAACACCGCCGGTCAAGTCCCCGGCGTCAGTTTCTAAGTGGGCGCGACAAAGAAACCAAACCACACACTTGTAATCAATCAAAAGGAGACTTCCGAACTAATTGCAGTCCTTCAGTTTATGGAAAGGGGGACATCAACATGGTCGTTCGCCTGAACACTAACAAGAGTGTTTATTTGTCGTCCTTCGTATCAGTCCTTGAATACTAACGAGAGTATTTGTGTCCCTAACCATGAATATATTATATGACTATCTTGGAATAATGTCAAGTCCAATATAAGTGTCAGGGTTGAAAGATATGGTGTCTAAGTTATTCCGTGAATGTGTGAGGCAATCACATAATCACACCTTCACAGCACTCGGGGACTGGGTTCTTGGGTGACCAGTCCCCTTCGTTCTGGTGAAGATGCGCTTACTTGTTTCGCGGCATCCAGTCCCGACAGACAACAGAAGAGACCTTCTCGTTGGAAATGATTCCCTGATGAAGGGAACAGACGGTTAGAGGGACGCAGATGACGGGTGGGTGGTGTTCGTAATACCGGCAGTAGAGGCAGGCACGGGCACCTTCTCCTGCCCGCTGGAGGAGTCCGTAAGGCAGATAACCCCATTCCTCTGGATTGGACATGGCGTCGGTCGTCGGGTCAACGACAATAGAACAAAGATACTACCGACAGGAGTTTGCGGAGATGTCGTCCATGTGTCTCATTTCTCGTCTCATGCCTTGGTCGAAATCAAGACCTCCCGTCAGGACTGGACTGGGAGGTTGAACTTCCACGAAAAGTTCAACCAAGGAAAAGAGGACGACTCTCTCCGTGCTGAGATGTGGTATAAAGGGTGTGTTCCCACAACGGAACCATGACCGTCTTTCACAAAGTGAATCGCTCTGGGAAGTCGAAAGTCCTCTCCAAGGAGGAACGCGACTTAATCCAGCGCCACCTGCCCGAGAAATACCGCTTGATTGCCAGCGTTCTCTATTGGTCTGCTGGGCGTGTCACCGAGGTGCTGAGCATCCGTGTGCGCAACCTGGTGCCCGATAGAGGAATGGTGGTTCTGGAGCGGAAAACAACCAAAACCAAGACCACACGGGAGGTTTACCTGCCCGAAGAACTCATGAACAGACTTCTGTTGAGGGTTCGCACCCAGAACCTGCAACCCTCTGACTTCCTCTTCTTCAATCAGTCACCGACCAAGACTTCTCAATCCACCAAGTCCCATCTCACGGTTCAGTCCTTCGACAAAGAACTGCGCCGCGTCTGCGATTGGAACGGACTGTCTGGTGTGTCCTCTCACTCCTTCAGGAGGACACAACTGACGGAGTTGTATCGCGACGGGTGGTCGCTCAGGGAAATCCAGCACATCTCCGGGCACAAGTCCCTTCAGTCGCTCCAGGAATACCTGGATGTGGATAAGGAAAAGGTGGTGGACAAATTCCGCCAGCGCATGGGGGTGGCGGTATGACCTCCTGGGCACAAGAACGCCGTCTGGAACTTGTTTTTGACAAGACCCTTGATGGCGTCCATAAGCGGTTACGCAAGGTCGGAAAGCGTGACCGCAAGGCACTCCGCAGGGAATTCCAGGGGTGGTTCAGCAACGACTGGAACGACCTGGACATCCTCTGGTTGGAGCACTACAAGGCATGGGAAGGAGACGAGTAATGCTCAAACTCTTTTTTGGCGTCCTGCTTGGGTATCTGCTCTTCACGAATCCCCAGGCACGACAAGTGACCGCTGACCTGCTCCGAGCAGGTGGCGATGCAATTGCTCCTGCAGACGACAGCAAGACGCTGCGGGAGCGTTTTACCGACCTGATTGGAGGCAACTGATGAGGTTCCTGCTGACTGCTCTGTTCTTCTTCTCTCTACCCGCTATGGCAGCACCGAAGTATGTAATCCAGTGGCGTGACCAGTTCGGTAACTACAGGAACTACCAAACCCAACACGGCAGAACCTCTGCCTACAGGACAGCAGAAACCAAGGCACGACAAACCGGAAAGGTTTATCGGATTGTTGATGGGGACGGCAATCTCATCGACCTGTTCTATCCCTAAACCAATCGGCAGACACCAATCACCGAGGGGGCACTGCCCCCTTTTTTAGTGCCCCAGAGGCGGTTGGTCTGCCTGTTAATCCGTGATTTTGTGATTTGAGGGTGTTGAGCAAAAACATTAAAAATGTCAAAAAAAATATACTTGCGCGTTGTATCTAAGACGCTCTTCTATCGAGCGAATGTTCCTGTAATACCGGAACGATATAAATAAATGTATATAGGACATGGAATTACACGGAATTGTTCTAACGAGATGGAGTTTTTGATGTGATTGATAAAAACACAAAAGGGGGTTATTAATGCGTCCAATACAAAGTGGAAAATCTATAAGTGTTCATTTTAAGGATGAAGAATTGGACTTACTCAAAGAGTTTGAGGAGTATCGCAAGAAGAACTACTTCACTCGCTCTGGGTGGGTGAAGCAGCATATGCTGCGAGAGTTACAACAAAACAAAAGAAACAACTACGCTTTTAATTGATATGAAATCTGTAAAAATATCTGATGTTCACTACTCCATGCTTTTAGAACTTGGAAAGAAGTGGAGAATGAAGATTGAGGACTTGCTTGAAGAAGTGATTCAGGAAAACTACAACAACAAAAAGAGGAGATGACATGAAGGGCATGTATGCGCGTTTTCAGCAGCGCCAGGCAAAGAAAATCTTTCCCGCAGCGATGGAGGTATACGCAGAGACACTCAACCATCTCACCCAGGCGAGTGGTGGTGGTGGAATACTTCGCGAGTCAAAGCAATCTCTGAATATCCGCCTCAAACCGAATGAGGTATATGCGGTTCGTGCTTTAGATAGACCCGACTACTACCGCACAGTGATGATTAAAAAGAATCAGATGAACGGNCAGTTCCAGATGCTCATCTCAAATCCTGTTTATGGCACTACGCCTCCAGGAATTGATGAGGTATCCCAGGAGCAAGTCTTCAAGCAAATGCGAGAGATGAATGCTCAGATGATTCAGGGCAAGGACTTCGATGCGTTCCCTCATCAAGGAGTTACACCTCCTACGCAAGGAGACGGATACGGGTCGGTTACGCAGCACCACTTGAACCAGCAGAAGAGGAACCAGCGATGAGAACCTTCCGTGAGTTCATGGCAGACGCGAACTACGCTGTTGAGAACCTAATGCTTGAGGCAAGGGGGTTCTCGGGTATTGCCTCCAAGCGCCGCAAGAAAAAGAAGAAGGAATTCCTATCTGCGCGTGAGAAGAAGATTCAGAAACTAAAGAACAGACCNCTGCACTGGCAGGGACTTAAATGACTATGGCAGACCCCCGCACTCCTAAAAACTATTATGTCTCGCAAGACGAATATGATAGTCATCAGAACTCCTTGGAAAGACTGAGGACTAAACTTGACGATTTAGTTACTGCGCTTAACTCTTACAAAGAAAAGAGAGGGATGACGCCAGCAGCAAAAAAGATAGTTGATGATGAGGAAGATAAGGCAGCACAATTGCGATACAAGAAAAGGTCAAAGGAGAATGCTATGCGTTTCCTTGATGCTGTTTTAGATGGTGATGATGACGATATGGTCGATAGGATTAAAGAGGCGTTGGATTACAAGGCACTGATAAGAGTTGACCCGTATATGATGGAAACTGGTAGTGAAATGCAAGAGCAAATCTTTGGCGATTACTAAATACATCTATATGATGAATCATGTCTTTTCTGAACAATTCCGTTATGTGACCCGTCTCCCCAGAGGCGGGTTTTTTGTTGGTTAGTTGTTATCAGCAATATAAAAATTGGTAGGGTTCCTAACCTACAAAAGTATGCGTCCTCAAGTGTAATAACGATTCCGTTTTTAGAAAAAAATATCCCGGCAAAAATTTTGACTTGAAAGGGTCGCTAATATCAAGTCGATTCGACCGAAACCAGTGGGAGTCAGAACAACGCTGTTGCGTCTGCTCAACAGTCTCCTCTCTCTCCTTCCGAAGAAGGTTGAGAGTTCTACTGACGCTGCTCCTGCTGCCGTCACTCCTCCCACTGCTCCTGAACCTGAGGATGCGCCAGAGGATGAACCGCTACCGCCCAGGGTGTGCGACCGGTTCTTCGTGACTGATGACGCAGAGATTGACTATGTGGATAGGAACGGTGCCTTTACGCGACGGAAGATACGCACCTCAGAGGTTTATCGATACGACGATGGCGTCACCGTCATTCGTGCCTACTGCAAGAAGCGCGAGGGATGGCGCACCTTCGTAAGCAAGCGAGTCCAGTATTGGAAGGCAGGACTAAGTGGAGAGATGGTCTCTCCTGCCTCCCTCGGGGACTACCTGCGTAAGAAATCAGAGGGCGACCCAGACCAGGTAGCGGAGGACATCTATCAGGAGTTCATCGCTGAGATTGCCTGCGGTATCGGGTCTCTGATGCGATACGACGAAAACAAAAGCGTTGACCGCCGGGTCATTACTGGTCAGAAGAAGACTGCACTCCTCAATTGGGTTGTCACCCAAGGCGATGCTCCTGCTCTCCTTGATGGATTGACTGCCGATGACCGCCTGAACTCAAGGGATGCCCTTGAGGAACTTGTCGTCAACACCAAGGTCGATGACACCAGTTTCAGCATCGGCAAGAGGACGATGCGGAACAAGAGGTCGTCTGCCCAGAAGAAGGCACTGATTGAGTTCGTCAGCGGTGCTCTTGAGGGTGTGCCTGCTCGGGACAGCGCCGTTGGATTGCTCAAGGATGAAATCCTGACCCCCTCCTTCAAGGTCGAACCTCAGAAGGAAATAGAGGGCGACAAGGTTGTCCTTCCCTTTGAGACCCTCCAAGAGGAGGAAGTAGCGGAAATCAAGGCAGAGGCGAAGGAGAAACCCAAGACCACCCGACGCCGCCGCAAGAGCAAGACCAAAAAGACTGCCGTTGATTACCGGGGGTTTGCCCGCAAGGACGCCATCTACACGCTGACCGTCGCTGAGACCAAGCGACTGCTGGGTGCTCGCCTAAATGCCGGGAACATGGTCTTCGACAAGGAACTCTTCCACTCCGAGGTCTCTTCCTTGGTGATGAGTCTGCTGACGCCAGAGGAAGTCAAAGACGAGGGAGAACTGCTCCAGCACAAAATCAACCACGGCATCTCGCTTGGTTACTGCGCCTGGGGCATCAAGAAGAAAGACCAGGGTTGGTATGTGGATGAGAACGGCAGAGAGGTTCTTGACTTGAGAAACTCAAATACCAATTCTTAATCACAAAATCACACTTTAACGATTAATACTTCATCCATTCCTCAAGTGTTTGAGAGATGCAGGTGGCAAGGTGTGACTGCTTTTCTGCCACTTCTTTAAGGCGCCGCCGGTAGTTGAACCGCTGTCCCCTTGAGTCGCTCTTCAGATATTCCAGGGCGTTCTTGTTCACATAGTCCTTCCCGTGGAACCGCCAGAACTCCTCCCGACCTCCTCGCACCCGATTGAGGAATCCGGTGAAGGACGCCATCGGGGACTGCACCAGGTCGTCCAGGGAGGTGAGTGAGAACAGGGTCTTGAGCGATTCGTCTGCTCCTTCCCAGGTGCTCCTCAGGTCTTTCGCAAGGGCACTGGCAAGTTCATGTGCCTTGTCCGATGAACGCTGCTGTCGCAGCACNGCCATCGAATCCTCTGTGCCGTAGCGAAGGCGGAACCCATAAACGCTGACCAACTTCTCAAGGTCACCTTTGAACCGCTCCAGGTCTTGCTCTGCTGCCCCCTCNGGGGACTGAACCATCACCAGGTCGGAGAAGGTGCCCTCTGCTTGCTCTGTGCCTTCCTCAAAGCGGNAGTGCTTCAACCAGCGGTTGATTGCTCCTTGCGACACCCGTGGGTGGATGACGCCTTGCTCCACTGCCTCTTTCAGTTCCTCATCGTTGAGGCAGTGGATTTGGTGGATGGATGACCACCCAGACGGGAGCGCNTCCTTGATGGACGACAGGCGGTCGTCCAAACCGATTTGCAGGAGTTTTGACCAGACCTTCTCTTGAAAGGGTGCTCTGTCTCTCAGGTCTCTGAAGTCGGTGTCTGTCAGATGCCGCTTGGCGTCTTTGACGACGCTGCCGATTGCCAGCACCTCCTCCACTCCGCCTTTGAGGTCTTTGTCCAGTAGGTCAGCGAGGAAGTCGCTTACTGCCTTTTTGCCTGCAGGCATCTTCTGGGTATTCCAGTTCCGGTGATACCAAAAGGATACGACGCTCTCCGCAGTTTTATCAGCGGTGTCTCCGCAGTTGGTTGTCGTTTCCTTTGCTGGTGCTTCGGAATGCCCGTNAAACCTGCATTTTCNTTTGNNCCANCNGTTCATTCCTCCACCNGNACAAGTAAAAACNAGGAAAAANCANGAAACTACGACGCTCTCNGCGCNGAGAAGGTCGTAGAGAGTGGACAGTTGAATGAAGTGTCCTCTACTGCGTCTCAGCACGGAGAGGTCATGTAGTATTAGGACAGTTCAGGGGAGGAAACGACCTCTCCGCACTCTCAACCCTCAAACCTCCATGACCCGCCGCCCGCTTTCCCCCGCCCAACTGGCAACCCTCATGAAGGCGGCGGAACTGCGGGTCAAGGGCAAGACCACCACATGCGTGATGACCTCCGTTCAGNNCCGCCGATGACTGACTCCTTGTTCCTCNTGACCGAAGACGAAGCAGACACNGCTGCTCTCGACNACCTCAGTTCTGACTACCGCCAGTTCCTCAAGGAATTCCTGAACGACGACTTCTGAGGTTGTTACTAACTGTCCCCCCTAAATTGCTCCATTACTGAATCCCATGCTCACCTTTGTTAACCACGAAGCACCTGCTGAAGAGACCACCACTTCTCAGACAGAAATGACCCTTTCTGACTTGATTGGTTTTGGTGATGTCATGAAGCAACTCAACGACCTGTCGCTCTATTCCAAAGACGCACAGAACTGAATCACAAAGGGGGNCGACTAAAGCGTCCCAGAACTAAAAGACGANATCAGACCGTCTCTAAACCCGCTACTTCGGTAGTGCTGAGGTTCCTTCTACAAGTTCCTCATGTTTCCAATCTTTGAGAGTGTTGATGCAAGTGATATGCGCCTCCTCTGTGTAGTGGTAGATGTTCAGAAGCGCCACTTCACCCTTAAGGGTATTTCGCAAGACCTGACTTACGGACAGGAGAAAGATGTTTCTTGTGAAACCCCAGATGCCTTCACAGAAGTTCTGGATGTGATTAAGACAAGAATTCCAGAAGACCAGATTTTCTATACAGATGTAAATGGTCTNATCGACTGGCGTGACCAGTCTGAGCGTGACCTCTACCTCCACATCTGAGTAAGCAGACGACATCAGACCGTCTCTAAACCCGCTGCTGATGCAGTGCTGTCGTCCTTTGCTTATTTCCTATGAGTTATTGCGTTTTTGAGTGCGGTATTACCTATGAAACTGACTTCAAGGATACCACTGCCCTTTATGCTGCTATCACAAAAATCCTTTCAGCAGACATCCGGGGGATTGAGGAGTATTGGGATTTAGATGAATCCAAAAGAACTGAGGAAGACCTGAAATCAGTTCACCATTTGATGGTCTCTGCTGTCATGGATATGGAGTGGGGTCTTGATATGGATATTGAAGGTTTGTTCTTTGATTATCTGAAGACATTTAAGTCCCCTAATGATGAGTATGCCAGCGTTGAAATTAAACGCTCTTCAGAAGGCACTGCTGACCTTACTGAGGTTGAGGAGTATTTGGTTGAGAAACTTGCTCCTCTGATGAAGGACGAATATTCGATTGGGTATTACGCCGATAGTGATTCCAAGTCGGGACTTTATGGAAGTTCTTTTGTTGTTGATAAGTNTGGCAATCGGACAGGCGTAAAGGCGCTTGCTGATGCNGTTCTCTGTCGTTAATTTGTGATTTCGTTATGCCTAACTGGTGCTCTAACAAACTATTCGTAAAAAACCTCAAAACCGAAGACCAGGACTTGCTTCTGCGTCTTTTTGACCAGGAGACCTTCTGCGAATCAATCCTNCCTCAACCNGANTGGGCGAACACGCCNAACGAGAANGGGGAACTTCCTNTCCCTGATGAAGAGCATCCCNAACTCGGGCGGCGCTTCCCTGATGGGACACAGGACGACCGCTGGTATTCCTGGCGGAACGAGAACTGGGGAACCAAGTGGGGTGAGTGCGATGTCTCCAACCCTGTGGTCGGAAGCGACGGGTCTTTCAGCGTTTCGTATCTGACTGCTTGGGCACCGCTCAACGAGAACTTCTTCAAGGCGTTCTCCCAGAGATTTCCTGGTGCCCGCATCGCAGCGNNNTACCAAGAATCGGGATGTGACTTCNTGGGGGTCACGGTTGCCCAGGACGGCATCGTCAACGACCTCNACGGTTGTTTNTCCGACCTCAGCAACCGGTGGATGCGTGANAACCACCCTGACCTCTATGAACGCTGGGAGGCGTCCCGTAAGGACGACTACGAGGGAGAGGACGACGAAGACNNNCTNTGGGANGAACTNNNGGACTNCTGGTGNGANGNGGAGNCGGATGTCGNNGACGACGCTTGCGCTCAACTTCAGGCGCTTCTGGAGCAGTCGTTAGAGGAGAAGTTGCAGATGCTTGAGGAGGGCGTCTGATGACTAAGAAAGTCTCCTTGTCCCTCACCGTTCAGGAGTGGGGTGTAGTCAGTTCCGTCCTCAGCAACGCAGGACGCCTGATAGATGCGAAGGGNGTCTCCTCAACGATTGAGAGGGACAGGCGGTTCCGCTCATGGATTGCCGATGAACTGACGCGGTTTGCGGACTTGATTGCCCTGCGTGTGCAGAAGGGAGGGGACTGATGGACTTCCCCCATTTCCTTCGCGCCTTNTGGCGAGCGGCGNTTGGTCTTGATGCGCCATTAAGCGATGTTGCTACGACATCTCATACGGAGAAGTCGTGCTATAATTATGAGGAAGCGAGTTCTCCAGTGGCGGAGGACTCCCATGAGGGCGACGACGAACTGTCTGCCGACCTGAGGCACGGGTCACTGCCTCCACGCTCTTCCCTCACGGTTGCTGAGTGGGCGGTGCTTGAACCCTTCTATCGGGCACACGCTCCACACGANGAACCGCAGACCTGGCAACACCTGAGAAGTCAGGGGCATACGCCAGTCGAGAGGGAGTCACTTGACCTCGGTGGCATTTGTGAAACCTGGAACCGAGTGAACAAAGACCAACAACTCAAATTTAAGGAGAAGCAAATCGCATGACTATTCCAAGCAACCTCAGAGGTAACAACACCACGCAATACCTTGTTGACCACATCCCAGGTATTGAGGCGCATGAGTTCATCGCCTTNATGCAGGAGTTTCGTAAGAAGACGAACTGTCGATTCCGATACAAGTTGGACGGGAGAACAACTTCACCAGTCCAGGAATACCCAAAAGAGAAGTCATGACCAAAGCAAGATACAAAGTAGTTGCTGATGGCAACCGGTCTTTTGAGGGGGAGATGAATGTGCCTTCTTGGTATTTCGANGATGGNGACCAGTTNGTTGTTGGTTCGCCNCCACCAGAAGATGATTCATTAATGCTTCTGCTCAATTCATTAGAAGTGAAAAAGGAAGATGTTTTTTATTGGAATATCTCACCGNTTGATGACTTATGAAAACTCCNTGGAGGACTAACGAGAGGACNACCATGTATAGAAACGGACTACTTCACCTTAATGCTCACAACTTCTTGAGTTTCTGGAAAAGTCATCCAGACCTAATGCNNCCCCGATATGCGTCTGCTTACAAGGTAAAGCAGATAGTCCGCTATCACGAAAACTTCATTTCCGATATTCTTCCTCAGTCCAACAACTACTTCAGGNATTANCTTCTNNCGCATGGNGCAGTTGAGTATTTGCCTTTNCTTGACTCGATTGAGTTGAACAATATAAGTCTTGTCACTCATCCCGATAGTATGTTTGCTCTTGATAANAGCAAGGTTCCTTTCTCTGTAGATGCTCTTCATAGAAAGGAGAAGCAAAAATGGATGAGGCAGCAGAAGCAAGAAGCAGAAAGAGCGAAGGATGAATCACGCTGGAATCAACTCTTTGGTTCTTGCTNAAAGTTTGACGACCTTAGACCGTCACTAAACCCCTAAGCGACAGGGAGACTGAGTGGAAGTAGTCGCGCATATTCTAATTACTTGCTATGAAGTTTAATCTCGATAAAGCANTTNAGTCTATTGCTGANNGTGGTGAANAAANAGNGNTGTAATTCNTNNAGNAGNGACCGGGAANANATCATNCTCCGTGCCTTTGAATTTTCTGATGACCAGGAGAAGGANCGNATTCTGACCTACATGAAGTCGATTGCTCTGGGCGCCCAGCAGGAACGCGACTTCTTGCCCACGAAGCAGTGGAACACGGACATCCAGGACTATGAGCGCAAAGTCGCTTCCGACTCCTGGGATGCCGGAACCACCCTGGTGCGCCTTCTGGGTTACCGCACAGGTAGGAGTTTGAGCACCAAGACCTTGGAGGCGCATCGGGATTTCATCTCGCTGGTTGTNCGTGATTTCTGTGCCCGAGACGAAATCAACTGGATGTGGAACGACGGTTGCGGACTCGACCGTGCCTACGAACTGGCGTCGTTTGGCATTCTGCAGAAGGTTATTGCTTTCAACGATGCGACCCACGAGGTGTCGCACAAGCGTTGGTATTGGGAAAGGGAAGTTCAAAACGCTTCAGTAGCGAAGATTGACCTTGATGTTGCTATCGAAAAGCAACTCACTGCCCGTGCTGCTCTGACTTCTGATGCCCTCCCTGAAGTTGATGTGACTGAACCAGCAGGCACCTGCTGATGCTTTGAGGGAGGAGTCTCTCCTCCCTTCCCTTAATCACATATTCACATAATCACGATGAAAAAACCTGTTTCCCGTCATTTGATTACTGACCTTATCCGTGCCCAGCAAGCACTGAATGAATTAGAGGAGGTTGGAGTATTGAGCGACGACCAAACCAGTGACTACTTTAGCGATTTCCTATACAGCAAAGGATTGGACTACGAGCAGTATCTGGCGATTATTTGAGTTTTTATTTGTTATTTTGTTATTCTGTTATGGAGTGTTCTTTTCGTTCAAATTATTCTTTACGCTTTTACCATGATGAGTTGAGTGAGGTTGGTTTCGACGCCAACCATCTCACGCGACTTTATCGATATACGGCAGACGACCTCATCAAGTTTGAGGTCGCTTGGGACGATGAAATGTCACCACATTTTTCGTTCCAGCATGGTTATCCAGTTATTGATTCTGGAACTGCCCCTGGGTCGTTCTATATCCATTTCGTCCAGTGGTTGCGCAACAAGACTGGAGTGATGACCTATCGCATCATTCATAAGCGCAACACCGTGAATGCTCTCTTCAGACCTCATGAGGAGGATGTTCAACTGGCATCGC
>NZAU01000105.1 GCA_002686215.1 Candidatus Woesearchaeota archaeon | reverse complement strand
CAAGGAAAGTTACGATGTCGTGTTTAAGAAGATTTATCTTCTGGAAAACCTTGACAATAATAGGCAAATGATGTTAACTTACAATGTTGTCAAGGGGAGTAGTATACACTTACCTCAAACAATTTCTTTACATAGAAAGAAACAAACAAATACATTATATACCATCAACGCAATAAACGAGATAGTTATATTGTTAAACGATGGTTCAATGGATAAGAATTTCCCGATACCTTGGGAGAACTATAGTAACTCTATGTTACTCACTGGTGATGAGGGATTAAAAGTTATTAAAACAAAACTCTATAAAATAATTGATGTTTAATAAAAAAAAACACTTGACTTGTATAGTAAAAGTGTTGTATATTTAGGTATGGAAAATGGGGATAGTACAACCATTTTCAAAACAAAATAGTAAAGGTTATAAATGAAAGTAATAGAAAAAAATTCTCGTGAAGTTATAGTAGTCCAGGAATCAGAATACAAAGACAATACATTTGTTGATATCAGAGTTCATGGTAAAAATGATAACGATGATTTAATACCAACCAAGAAAGGTGTAGCATTAAATCCAAAGTTTGTCCCACAATTGATTGAGGCACTATTAGAACTTGCAGAAGAAAAGAATTGGGAAAATTTTAAAACTAATTAAAATAAAATTGATGTTTTCGCAATTAGTTAGATACTTATTTTTGGTTACAGAAGTAACTAAACAATGAATAATAACAAAATAACAAATAAACTTAAGGAGAAACAACATGGCTCTTAATTTAGACCAAATCCGAAATCGTCTTAATTCACTTCAGACAACAACCTCAAGAACTAATAATATGTATAAACCACAACCTGGTAAACAAGTTGTTCGTATATTACCTTATAAGTTCGCTAATGACGCAACTGTAGCAGGTGCTTTTATTGAGCAGTACTTTCACTATGATATCAATAAGAGAACTTATCTTTCACCGATTACTCATGGTAATCCAGACCCTATTCAAGAGTTTGCAGAAAGACTAAAGTCTACTGGTAGTCGTGAGGATTGGAATCTGTCTAAAAAACTCACTCCGAAACTTCGTACATTTGCACCTGTAGTTGTTCGTGGAGAAGAGGGAGAAGGTGTTCGTTTTTGGGGATTCGGAAAGATGGTATATGAAGAATTACTATCTATCTTAGCAGACCCAGATTACGGAGACATCACAGACCCAGTAAGTGGTAGAGATGTTCAAGTTGAAGTCAAAATGCCAGAAGAAACTGGTAAGTCATATCCAACAACAACGATTAGGGTAAAACCAAATCAAACTCCAGTATCATCTGATGAAACTCAAATGAAAAATTGGGTTGAGAATCAAACTGATATGAAAGATATCTTTCAAGAAATGACTTATGATGAGTTGAAAGAGATTCTTCAGAATTGGTTGAATCCAAGTGATGATACTCAAGAAGAGAGTGTTGGTATTGAAGAAGACACAACTGAGACAACTCCAGAAGAGAAGTCTTCTACTACTAAAGTCACGAATGTAAGTGACGCATTTGACGAATTGTTTAATTCTTAAAATCACAATACGATAGTGGGCAGTGGCATATACTGCCCACTTTTTAAAACAGAGGAAAATTTATGAAAATAAAAGAGACTGTAAGGGATGAACTGGCTAATGTTCTTGCCGATAAATTAAATAAGCAGTTTAAGGATGGAAAAGTCGCATACTTTCTTGATGGGGCTACTGAATCACCATCTTCAATCAAAGACTGGGTTTCTACTGGGTCATCAATGTTAGATTTAGTAATATCTAACCGACCAAATGGTGGATTACCCGTTGGAAGAATAGCAGAGGTTACAGGTCTTGAAGCATCTGGAAAATCATTGTTAGCAGCACATACTCTTGCAAACACCCAAAAACGAGGTGGTGTTGCAGTTTATATAGATACAGAGAGTGCGGTTAGTCATGACTTCTTAGAAGCAATAGGCGTTGATTTAGAAAAAATGTTATATGTTCCACTTGATACGGTTGAAGACATATTCTCTGCAATAGAGCATATTATTGATACGATTCGTACTTCAGATAAAGATAGGTTGGTTACAATTGTGGTTGATTCAGTAGCTGCCGCATCAACTAAAGTAGAAATGCAAACAGACTTTGANAAAGATGGATACGCAACAACTAAAGCAATAGTCATCTCAAAAGCGATGAGAAAGATAACTAATCTCATAAGTCGTGAAAATATATGTCTCTTGTTTACAAATCAACTTAGACAGAAGATGGGTGTTATGTTCGGAGACCCTTGGACAACAAGTGGGGGGAAAGCTTTAGCATTTCATTCTTCTGTTCGGTTGAGATTAAAGAACCTTGGTCAGATAAAACAGAAAGTATCTGGACAAGACCAAACAATTGGTATTAAAACCAAATGTCAAGTAGTAAAGAATAGGATGGGGCCTCCAATGAGACACGCAGACTTTGATATCTACTTTGACTCTGGTATTGATGATGTTGGTAGTATATTAAAGGTTCTTAAGAACTATAAACTTGTCAAGTCTGGAGGAGCATGGTATACATTGAAATACAATGATGAAGATATCAAGTTTCAAGCAAAAGACTTTGAAGAAGTTTTAAACAGAGATGGTATGAAAGACTATTTGTATGATTTGATATGTGAAAAACTTATCATGAAGTATAAAGAGAAACCAGATTACACCATTGGAGAGAATGTAGAATATGATAACGAAGTAGAGGAATAGAATATGCCAAAGAACTATTTGGAAATGTTCAATGACCTTGTAGAAGAAAAAGAACATCAATCAAAGTTTTCAGATAAGAACGATAGAATACTTTTAATAGATGGACTAAATACTTTTATCAGAAACTTCTCTGTTAATCCAACCACAAATGACGATGGTACTCATGTTGGTGGTTTAGCAGGTTCTCTCAAATCAATCGCATTAGCAATCAGAACAACGACACCAACTGCTTGTGTCGTTGTTTTTGATGGTAAAGGTGGTTCTACTAAAAGAAGAAAATTATTTCCTACCTACAAAGCAAACAGAAAAGTACATCGTAGATTAAATAGAACTGATTTTCATGATGGTATAAACGAAGAGGAAGCAATGAAAAGACAAATTGTTAGACTCTTTGAATACTTAGAAGCACTTCCTATCAAAACTATGATGTTTGATGGTATGGAAGCAGATGATGTGATAGGTTATGTATGTTCTAATTTATATCCAGATTCTGAAAAGGTAATATACTCAAGTGATAGAGATTTCATTCAACTAATTGATGATAAAATTACAATATGGAATCCTATTAAAAANATGACACAAGATGAGAAATGGGTTGAACATGAATTTGGTATGTCTCCAAAAAACTATTTGATTTACAGAACAATGGATGGAGACAAATCTGATGACATAGATGGAGTAAAGGGTTGTGGATTTAAAACTCTTCAAAAAAAATTACCTCTTTTGTTTGAAGAAGAGATAGTTAATATAGAAGATGTTCTTAAATATTCAGACGAACATAAATCAGAAGCAAAGGTTTTAGAAAACATATCTAATGAAAGTGATAAACTACACAGAAATTATGAACTTATGCAATTATTAGATGTTGATATTCCAACAACTGCAAAATCTAAAATTAGAAGTATAATGGATTCTAATGATTGTGGTCTTCGTAGGGGTAGTATTAATCAGATGCTTTTGGAAGATAAAATGTTTGGAGCATTTAAGAATCTTGATTATTGGATTAGGTCTTCATTCACAACATTACAAGCATTTTTGAGTTCTAAATGAGTCAAGTAGAAACTTTTACTAATTACGGAAAAGCATTTCAATCAAAAACAATTGTCTGTTTAATCAAAGACAAACTATTCATCCAACAGATTATGGATATTCTGGAAACAAAATATTTTGAATCTGATTCGGATAGGTGGATTGTTGATATGATAAAGACATACTTTACAAAGTACAAAAAAGTTCCAACTATGGATGCAATAAAAGTAGCATTATCTGAAATTGACAATGATATTTTGAAAGTAGGTGTAGTTGAAAACCTAAAGAAAGCAACTCAGTATGTTAGTGCAGATGATTTAGAATTTGTTAAAGAAAAATGTATTGACTTCTGTAGAAATCAGAATCTTAAGAATGCGATATTACAATCAGTTGACTTACTTGGTAATGGTAATTATGATGGTATTAAGAAGTTGGTAGATGACGCAATGAAAGCAGGTACTGAAAGAGATATAGGACATGACTACAAGATTGATATTGAAACTCGTTTTGAAGAATCAGCAAGAAAATGTGTACCAACTGGTTGGGACGCAGTAAATGAATTGACAGGTGGTGGTTTAGCAGCAGGAGAACTTGGAGTGGTAGTAGCACCTGCTGGTATTGGTAAGTCTTGGGGACTTGTCGTATTAGGTGCAGCAGCAGTTAAGAAAAAGTTGAATGTCATTCATTACTCGTTAGAGTTAAACGAGTCTTATGTTGGGTTGAGATATGATGCATCTTTTACTGAGATAGCGATGCAAAACTTGAAATGGGAAAAAGAACAAATAGAAAAAAAGATTAAAAACCTACCAGGTAATTTAGTCATAAAATATTTTCCAACAAGAACGGCAACTGTAAATTCTCTATCAGCACATATTGAGAAAACAATATTAGCAGGTTATGAACCAGATATGGTAATCGTTGATTACGCAGATTTACTTAGGGATATATCCTCTTCTAAAGAACACAGACACGCACTCGGTAACATCTATGAAGATTTAAGAGGTTTGGCAGGAACATATGAAATACCAATATGGACTGCTTCACAAGCAAATCGTTCATCATTAGAAGAAGATGTTATTGATGCTTCTAAAGTAGCAGAGGCATATAGTAAAGTAATGACAGCAGACTTTGTGATGAGTTTGAGTCGTAAAGTCAATGATAAGATTTCTGGAACTGGTAGATGGCATATAATCAAGAATCGTTTTGGACCAGATGGTATGACTTTACCTTGTAAGATGGATACTTCTAATGGTCAGATATTCATCTATGAAGAGAGTTCACATGGTGGACAAGAACAACAAGGTAAGATGAATCAAGGTTCGGAGTTCGTTAGAAAAGAATTAGCAAAAAAATTCAGTTCAATGGGGTAAATAGTTTACCGAAATATATGAATATAAAACTAATTAAAGTAGGACACAATAATATTTTAAAAAAAATTTACGGAGAAATTTGAAGATGGAGAAGTTTACATTATCAGACAATTTTATAGACAAGTATAAAAGAAAAAAACCCCCATTTGGTTTTAATGGTTTAGGTGAATTAGTTTACATGAGAACCTATTCAAGAATTAAAGAAGATGGAAAAAATGAAAAGTGGTGGGAAACCATCAGACGAGTCGTAGAGGGAACTTACTCCATGCAAAAAGAATGGATAGACTCACATCAATTAGGGTGGAATCCTTGGCAGGCACAGAAATCGGCACAAGAAATGTATGACCGAATTTTTAANATGAAGTTCTTACCTCCAGGTCGTGGTTTGTGGGCNATGGGAACACCAATCACAGAAGAAAAAGGTTTATATGCNGCCCTAAACAATTGTGCATTTGTATCAACAGAAACACTAAAAGATGACTANTCAAAACCATTTACATTNNTAATGGANGCAAGTATGTTNGGTGTTGGTGTTGGTTTTGATACTAAAGGTGCTGGANAGATANTNGTNAANGGTNTANANANAANNANAGANGAANANNTNTNTGANATACCNGATACTCGTGAGGGNTGGGTTGANTCTTTNANANTATTNTTNGANAGTTANTTTCANGGNNNNGCNCCANTNGANTTTGANTANTCAAANNTNAGANCAGCNGGAGAACCNATAANNGGNTTNGGTGGNGTANCAAGTGGNNANGAACCANTNNNAGAAGTNCATGAAGNNATCAGAAANGTNNTNGANAAGAATAGTGGTNAACCAATNACNNTNACAACAATCGTAGATATAATGAATCTAATCGGTAAATGTGTTGTAGCAGGTAATGTAAGACGAACTGCAGAAATTGTGTTCGGTGACCCTGAATCAGAAGAATATATTAATTTAAAAAATTATAAGAAAAATCCTCATAGAGAAATGTATGGTTG
>NZAU01000104.1 GCA_002686215.1 Candidatus Woesearchaeota archaeon | reverse complement strand
ATCAGTTAAATTAGCAGTTCTATTATCAGTTACATAGTTTGTAATTGGTTGGTTGACTCTATTTGAAGTAAGAACCATTGCAACACGATCCAAGTCAATCACTGGAGAGAGATCCGAGTTTGTGCTGGATAAAGTTAGAGCAAGGGTGAATGATTTATTACCCTGCAACGTTGACAGTAAGTTAGTCTCATTCAGTCTAGATGCGATCAATCTTGGAGAATCAAGATAATTTGCACCATTTAACGTGATTGGTTCAAATCCTTTATCAACATAGGATATTTCAGTTCCATTAACACTGGTTCCACTAATAGTTCTAACTTGTGCTTCGATATTAGTTCCTTGAGGAGTAATATTTTCAACAATTGGAGTAATAATTTCATACTGAATATTTTCAGTAGACTTAATCTTACTACCACCTGTAGATTTGGTGCTGTTGAGATAGAGTTTGGGGAAACTTGTTCCAACACTTCTGTCTACACCATTTTCAGACATATCAAGTTTGACATTATAGTGATCCAATCCAATAGAATTGGTTACTGTAGAATCCGCCAGGTTATGAGTTTTGTTAATTCTGCGTAGAGAAACCGAACCTAATTCATACTTCTGAACAAAGTCTCCAGATTCATAACCAAATGCAACTGTGTCATCAACGGAACGAGTAATACCAGTCAAGGTGTTTCCAGATACCCCACTGTAAGAAATAATTTCTTCACCAATCTTGGCATATCCAAGGTTTGTAGTTCCAACACCTACATTTTCAAAAGTTCCAAACGCACTTGCGTCAGAAACAACAATATCCGCAGTGGAAGATGTTGGATAATTTGCAGTCAACTTCGTTGGAGCAATATCTCCTGCAATATCAGCAACCTGAACTCTATTCACAGAAGAATGCATACCATGGTTCTTCTGATTAATCTTAATATGCAGACCATCAGTTACGTTGGTTGGAGATGCAGGAATAGTGACGTTTGCACCAGTACTTGCGTTGATATCAGTGGTTACACCAGAGTTGTTGGTGTATCTCATTGTTCCAGCAGATCCAACAAGGAAATCTCCTTGTACGTTATCGAGAATCAGTTCATTAACACCTGTAATATCGCCAACAGAGAGTCTGATGTTTCTTCCGAGTGAATTTACACCAACGCTAGTTACCGTCAATACATCACCCACAGAATATCCAGTTCCACCGTTAGAGATAGTTGCTGCCAAAGCAACACCATTTTGAATAGCAAGGTTTACAGTTGCATCTCTTCCAGTTCCAGTGACATTGCTAGTAGTAACATCGGAATATACAAAATAACCAGAAGAAGGAGTATAACCAATACCAGAATTAGTAATGGTTAGAGTTCCAGTTGCAGTTCCTGCAGAACCAACATAGTTACCAGTTGCATTAGATCCGTGCTGACTAATGGTATTTCCAAAAGTCAAATCTGGTTCTTGCAATGTGGAACCAAGACCAACTCTAATTCTCTTGGAAGAAATTTCTGCAGCATCCTTAATTACAAATTTTGAAACATCTGTGTCAATATTTGTAACTGGATTATAGAAATTAACAGTTCCTTGAGGAGAGAAGACTGCTCTGTGTAGAGTAAACTTAAGATCTTCATACTGGCTTGGATTCCAGGTCTGACCATTCTGAGACTTATAAAGAGAACCAAGAAGTGGTTGTGAAGTGACAACAACTTCTCTAGATGCATCTACTGCAGAAGAAGATACGTCAATTTCTCCAAGTCTAGAAATCCAAACAGTATATTCATTACTATCTGAAAGTAATACTATTGAATGATACTCTCCACCTGTCAAATATACTGGAGATTTGAAATTAATTCTAGTTGGAAGAATTGCATTCTCAGAAGTTACAATCTGATTTGGATCAAGAACAACTTCGCTAAATGGATATATTTCGCTCGTTGGAAGTCCAAGTTTTGTTGGACGAAGTTGTACAGTAACTGGTAACGATTCATCTTTCGATCTAAAGAATACATCAATAGAAGTAACAAAAATGCCAGCCTCTTCGTTGACAAAGAAGGATTGTCCAAGAGGATCACTTCCACTCTGTTGACATCTATATTCTTGTGCTAAACTATGATTAGCAATACCTTGCAGAGCATCACCAATCTGTCCACCAGTTGCATCAAGGTGACCCAACCAATTATTAACTTCTTCATCTACAGGATCTCTTCCCAGATTTTTTCTATATGATGCAATAATTAATTGCTGATTTAATCTTTCAACAGTATTTCCAGCAATACCACCTGGAGTTTCTACTGCTGTACTAACTTCCGTAGCTCCTGATGGTGTCGATACTTCACGAGTAATTTGATATTGTTCTTGCTGTTCAGCAATGACACCTCTTCCAATGTAGACTGCTTCTGGACCACTTGCAATATCTACTCTAACTTGTTCACGTGCTTCCTGCTCGCTTAAACCTTGGTCCAGTAATTCTGGAATCCTTTCTGTTGCCCAATAATGTTCACCACCAGAATCTGGTCTTCTACCTAAAATATCAAGATATGCTTGTTGTACGGAGTTGAGACGAGTCTGCTCAATGCTCTGGGAAGTACTAATAACAGTTGGTGAAGTTTCAGTTTTCACAGGAACAAAGGTTTCTATTCCTCTTTCTGGTGGTGGTGGTGGTGGCGGTGGTGGTGTTGGTGTATCACCACCATCGTCTACAACTTCAGGTACTTCAGGTACTTCAGGTACTTCAGTGCCGCCAGTACTTGGTATTACAGGTACTGGCGTGGAAGGTACAACTGGAGCTGGCGTGGAAGGTGCAACTGGAGCTGGATTTGAGGGTTGCTGATATCCAACAACAGTTGTTCTAACCGTAGTTGAAGTTTTACCAGTAATTGCTTCAGATTCTTGTTGTGTTTGCGTCTCAATTCTAGTATTTCGTACAGATAGAACTGTATCCTGAGTTTTATTTAAAATACCTCTAGAATCAAATCTTTCTTCTGCACTAGTATTAACAAATCCAGGAATTTGTGAGTTACTACTGCTGCTAGTAAGTCTAAAGACTTTCGTTCCAGTTTCAAAGCGTGGATTCGTTGCAACATTTGGATTTGGAATATAGATAGACCCAATTGCAGTTCCAGTAATATCCGAAACCAGTCTCAAATTAGTAATAGTTGCTTCTGCTTTACTTGTCTTACCAACAAGTTTCATACCGACTTGAAGATGCCCAAAGAAATTATTTGTATTTTTCTCAGACAAACTAAAAGTGTCTACATTTAAAATAGTAGATGTTGATGAGTATGAACTGGGAATCAATTGCAGTGTATCATAAGGATTATTTGAATAAATTGTGGTCGCATTATTGTATGGACCATACTTATGATTAGACTGTGCAACCCTAAACGTTATTTCTGGAGCAGTCGCAGATTCTGATATCGTATTTGTAGTAGAGGATTGTGGAGTATTTGCGTTACCGAGAGCAACTTCTACTCCTTCTGCAGATGATGAATTATTCAAACCTCCAGTGGAATTTTGAAGTGCAACTTGAGCAGAGGAATTAGGAGAAGAATTAAATACTACTCTTCCTTCTACAGTTTCTCCTGGAGAGAATACTCCAGAAGTCATTTGAATTTCTAATAACTTTGGAACGATATACTCGTTTACATCTTCGCCATCAAAGAAACCATATAATCTAGTAAATGGTTTCATTCTCTTTGAAGTAAATTCAATATTTCTAGATCTTAGATATGGTATAATTTGAGTACTGACTAAAGATGTTCCACCACTTCTAGTGTCAAAAGTTTCTCTTGTAATTTTTCTAGTACCAGTTCGGGTTCTTGTTCCTTTCTTGGTTTTACTTACAGTATCAGTTCTAATCAGTTCATTACCAACCCAAGCAGTTTCACTATCGACAGTTTCATCCTCTCCAGTCCAAGTGGTTTGCCAAGAATCCCAGATAAGTGATCCATATCCAGATTTGGGATCATTTCCACTTGCTTCTAATTGAGTAACTGTCTCTGTAACGCTACCTTGAAGTTCAATAGTTTTTGAACCAATGCTTGAAGTATCACACCAAACATCAGATGATGGAACTAATTCAACAGTTCCAGCGTAATAGTTAACAAGGAAAGGAGTTACATTTTCAATTCTAGTAGCAAAGTTTTGAGTAATATATGGAATTTCAGCAAAATCCAAAGTCAGAACATTGCCAGTTCTTACAACGTTGAGTGCAGTAATGTCATTTGCAAATGCTTGATCAGTACTTGGATCGGAAACTGTTCCAATTCCAATGAGTGCATTAGAACCAAGCACCAAATCAATTTCATCGGTATAATGTGATGGTCTCAATACAGAATTTTTAATGTCAATGCTATTTTTTACAATAGTCTTCTTGACTTGATTTCTTGTTGTAGAGAAATCATCAACAAAAAATCCTGCCTTGAATCTATTCAGACCATTAACATCTCTAATGAAGAGATTTGAAGTATCTGACTCTAATAACGAAAGTGTTGTATAGAATTCAAGATTTCTAATTCTTCTATCAAGTTTCTTAATATCATCCATAGTATATCTTGGATGATCATTCAAAGATACTCCAACGCCATCAACGTTGCAGAGATAAGCAGGAAGTGTTAAGGTTGCGACCTCTAAAGCATCCTCAATATTATTTGGTGGTAAAGGAGTTTCTGCTGCAATACCATTAATCAGTTGATATGTACCATCTTTACTCAGGTAAATTTTATCAATTCTTGGCAGATAGAATGAATAATCAATATTGATCGACTCATCAGAAGCAAGGACGTTTGCAGCAGAGTTTCCATCAGAAGTAAACTCTCTTGCATTGAATTCAAATGGAGATGTGGTTGTTGATGTAAATTCTGATACTCTAGGTCTAATATCAATTATGTCAGAGACACTGACTCCATTAATTCTTGGCAGATCACAATAATCAAAAGCATCGTAGCTGTTGACTGTTGTGATATCTCCTGTATCAGAGGCAGAAAAATCTGCATATTCATATACAATTTTAAGTCTTTTCTCTGGAGCTTTGGTATTGGGTTTTCTAACTATTCTAGAATAATCGTAGATTGTGTCTCTTTGACCATTGTCAAAAGTGAAGTTAGNACTAATGTTGTTATCACCTTTTTCAACTACAGAGATGGTTGCAGTAATTCCAGAATTTTTAAACGTAATTACTTCTCCTGCAACTAAATTTTTACCATTTAGTGGAATATAATTTACGTTTAAATCATCAACTGCNCCAACATAAACACCNACNAATTTGCTATTATNACTNGTAAACTCTTCTCCTACTAAAAGGTCTCCAGTTTTAGTTGTAGGACCAGAAATAGNNGTTAAAGTTAATTTTGGAAGAGTTGCNTCAGAAGTGGTTGAGGATTCAAAAACTCCATGAACTTTGAANACATCTGGNAGAAGCAGACAAATCTCTTCGTCTTGAACTCTAGTACCATATCCAGTACCATAAGTTAAACCATCATTTGAAGTGGTTGCTCCAATACCAGACTGTTGTAATTTTGATTTTGTAACAGTAATTGTTTTTATTTTATTTCTATTCTTAATTTTAGACTTTACATCCGTCTTTCTTAAAGTAGCAATTAACTTTGCAGGACTATTAGTACCTAAACCATTAATAGTTACAGTTGTTCCACCACTTCCAAATACAAACTTATCTGCACTCAGTGCCTCAGTGGTTCCATCAGTTCTGATAAGAACATATCTTTCCTCATCAAAAGGTAAGAAAGTCTCTAAAGCAGAACCAGAAGAAACTGCACCAGTGGAGTTGGAAGCAATGTCAACATCAAATTGCTTTCTAATCGTCAAAGTAGAATCTGTTAAATCAACAGAAGCAACTTTTTGTTTTGGAAGAACTGTAAATAAAGTTCTATCTAATCCCTCTTGGAAATTAGAAGATAAAATTGTAAAATCACTTGGATTGATATCGGAACTTGGAAGACCTCCGTCACAAACATCAGTTACACTCGTAATTCCAGTTAAGGTCAGACTATGTTGAGAAACAGACTCAACTTTAGAGAACGTTGGAACAGTAAGTCCTGGAACAGAATAAGATACCAAATCTCCGACAGTAGTAATACCGACAAAGAATTTAGACAAATCTGTATTAGTTACCGTGCTAATACCACCACTTCTTCCGGTGATATTAACTTGACCAAGGTTTGTTAAAGGACTCTGAATAACGTCAGCATTGAAAGTAGATGCACTACCAACGATACCAAAGATTGACTGAACATCTTTTGTACTATGTGCAGTTACTGCAGTTGATACTCTAGTATTTGCTATAGTATCAAATTCAAATTCTTCCCCAACAGAAAATCTGCCGTTTACGTTATATGCAGTGATAATTCCTGCATTAGTAACACCGTATCTTAAGAATCCAGTGGCACCACTTGCCTTTCCTTTAATGTGAGTTGGTGTTGATAACGTAATATCTTGATTTAATGTGATTGATGTATATGTTTGAATGTCAAACAAAGAAGCATCCCATACATTTGCGTCTGCGTTGGTGGCACTGTATGAACCAGATTCCAACGCAAAGTCATAAACTCTTGCTAAACCAATTTCTTTACCTGCAGCTGCAGTTTTGGTGCCACCGATTCTATTATCTCTTAAACTTACGGTATAACTTGTAGCAATACCAATACTTGGNGAACCACTTACCCTNTTAAGAGCATATGTTGGTCCGGTNGTATAATTAATACTTTGATTTTCAAGAGTTTTNGTGGTTCTTGGTTTTTGGAAGTCCACATANGTTGGACTAACCGTTTCTACCTCATATCCTTTAACATATGCCTTANTTGGACTAATTACATATGTACCCAGACTTTCTGCAGGAGCATTTCCATTATATGTTGTTTGTCCTTCGACAAAAACNCCTCTATTTCCTTTTAAATTGTTTAAAGTTTCTTTTACTTGAAGAGATGGCTCTCTTACATAATAATCCCCAGATTCATCATATGTTCTTTTTGCAAATTCTTTTGCAATTTCNTTATATTCNGTATCTTTTCTAATGGCACTNATTTCGCCATTAGAAACTTCCATCAATTCGATAAAGTTNTCATATTTAANTCCATCTATTGGTCTTTTTGTTAAATATGCTCGTATNTTTAATCTATCTGCACCNGNTGCNGTGAANTTNGANAATCCTTGTGCGTTATCATTAAGATCNGGNGCTATGTCAGAAGTAANAGTNTCTTCANAAACTTCTAAACCAACTCTATATGATGNAAATCTGCTNTATGGGTCTAAAATAATTGTTTGCTCAGGAATTTCAANNAAATATCCTCTNACAAANTAAACTCCNGNAGATAAAGTTGCNGCAGAACTTTNNGAAGTTGCATTTTGTGCAACAACAGTAGCGAAAGATTCTCCATCTTGGAAAGAAACNAAACNATTNGAGAAACCTNTTTCTANNGTTANAGTTTCTCCATCAANAAANNCNTNATTNTCTCCANTTTCTGGAGAACTAANATANTTTACNTATAAAGTATATGGTNTNCCNGGAAATGCACTTANGTTTAAATGTGCCTTNANTTTTGCTCTAATACCAGAAATAGAACCNACTATTANCTTANCATTTAAATCNTNAATNTAATTNGTTACACTNANACCAGTAAATTCTTCGTTAATAAGAACNGAATTTAGAGAATNATTATAACGAACNCCACCACCCGTNACAGAATCTCCTTCTTTGAAGACATGATTGCCAAACTTTTCAATNTGATCTTGTAAAATCGATTGAAGAGTTGTTAATTCTCTAGCCTGAACAGGATATCCTGGTTTGAATAAAACCTTGTAATAGTTATTTTGAGGATCAAAATCGTCAAAATATGGAGCGGTATTGAGATTAGTTTCCTGGGGCATGATTCCTTAGAATTGCAAAATGACTTTGATATCTTCTTTTTGATTAGTTGACCTTGTGATTGAAGGTCTATTATCCACATAGATTATATTTCCAGAATATTTTTTAACTTCTGGATTAGCAACCCCCTGGGTAAAAGAGTTCCCAAGGTAATACGTCCTATTATTTATTGAGGTAGAGAGACCCGTAAAGTTAGTATCAATACCTAAAGTTACGCTTCCACCAACAATATTTACAGTGCCACTATTTGCATAATCTGGGGTTGCAGTGAATCTATGCAAGTTAAATCCATACTTTGGACTTACTTTTAATGAACCATCGGTGTTAAAACCAGCAAGACTCTTATCTTGCCAGAATTTTAATACCCCAGTATTCTGGTCATAAGAAATTACTCTACCAACAGAAGTAGAACCAAGTCCGACAGTTTGAACAATTTCTGAGTCAGGAGTAAACGTTGCAGTGCTATATCCAGCACCTACTAATTTCAATGCGTAAGATGCACTACCCTTATCCAAAGTCAACACCGCAGAAGAATTAAATGCCTCTGGATTTTCAATAAGTCCAACTCTAGCAATTTGATTTCCAGTGATAAAGTCTGGATTTTCAGAATCATTTTCAATTCTAGAATAAATCAGAACATTGTGTGCCCCAAGTTCTCTATAAATGTCTGCTCCATGCCCTCCCTGAGGGGGAATAATTACATTAAACACTGGAGCAGTGGTTCCAGTAGGAACATTTCCTGCAACAAGATCAACTGTTCCAAAAGTATAATTTGATCCACCCTTAGAAACGGTCACAGACTCCACTTTCGAGTCATTATTGATAACGATAGTTGCCTCT
>NZAU01000103.1:1437-19197 GCA_002686215.1 Candidatus Woesearchaeota archaeon | reverse complement strand
GCACGACGCCAATTAAAGTCTCGAACATATTCAAGATTAGGTACGACTGATGCAGCAGGAACACGAGAAAAGATATACCACCAAGTATATGCAAGGGTGATAATCAGTGGGATAGCAGTATATCCAAGGAATGTAGAATATGACACACCCATCACTGCCATCGGCAGAACTACAGTCTTTTCAAGTGGACTCCACCAATAATAATGATGCACTGACAGATAATCAATCACACCAAATGCAGATCGTTTCTCTTTATCAGCGGGTGCGATTGCATCCAGCAGAGGTGCAGATAGTGCCACACGTCCAGGGATGGGAAGAATACCACCTAACAATGAGGTGAGGATAACAAGAACACGAGCATCCTTGATATATTTTTTAGCAAGAGAATATACATCTTCTAATGCACGGTAATCACGGATGAAACCACCCAAGATCATGATACCGAAAATGTAACCCATATAGAGTTCATTTTTTAGGATAGATTCAAACATAATTTAGATTCAAAACCATACGATATTCATCAGTTGTAGATGTTCCTGTGTGCCTCATTGAGTTAGGAAACTCTACAAATCTATTGCCGACACTTTCTACTTTAGTGCCATCTTCAAACATTGTGTAACCATCACAGGTGTTCAGATAATAGATCGATGTCTTAATATAAGGGCGATCTTCTGCCTCTGTGATATCATTATGTAGTCCATGTTCAATGATACGATCTGTACCTGTCATAAAGTTTGCTTTGATCTTTATGATCGACAGGGGTTGAATCTTATCGAGTACTGGATAAATGATCTCCAAATGATCTGTCTGTGGTGCATGATTCGTATAAAACATATGAATCATTTGAACATTTCTCTTGTAGTTCTGAGGACTATCATTGACAATCTTTGAACTAAACCAAGGGAAATTAAATGCTAACATCTGATTACGGATGTTATGATATGTTTGTTCAGGTAAGTAATTATCAATAATGTTGATCATTTTTCAATGACTGCGATATACAAACCATTCCACCAATCCTTCTCATCTTCTACAATCTCTGTCCTGATAATTCTGTCATAAACAACATCTTTACCCTTCAAGAATTCTTTTGCATTATCAACAGCACCATTGAAGTTTGCGTCATCAACAACCAGAATATATGAATCTGCTGCTTGATTGTGAATATGTTCCAAGTTGGGAATCATATTGTCTTCAATCTCTGCATCATAGAAGATAACGTTAGGTTTGAACTCAGGATTAAACTCCATCTGTAAGATAGGTTTAACACAGAAACCAACCGAACAATCTGTATTGAAATACTTCTCAGCGTTCTGAATAAACTCATCGATAGGATTATCAATGGTATATTTGTCAAACAGATTCTTATTTTTAGGACGAATACATCCTTCAGAGAAGTCATCAATAGCATATGCTTTTACTGACTCATTACCCATCAATGCAGCAAACAATGTGCTGCCTGTGTAACAACCAACATCTGCATAGATTGTACCACGCTCAGAACATAGATTGTTCAAGAAATGTCTAACCTTGTTAGAAGATAGACCAAGAACATTATACCCATCGGGTTTGAAGTTGGAGTTATCGTCCACAGCATTATCAATGGCACGGATGACTCTATCTACCAGAGGATTCATTTCACGTTTTTGTTTCTTCAGTCGGAATTCTACCACAGTTTCGCAATAGTTACAATCCCAACAGTCAAACTTACATGTCTTGATCTTTTCACGCCATTTGTTGATAGGAGCATCAGGCATATCAACATCCTGCATGTAATCCTTAAACTCAGGATACATTAAACTACAAGTGGGATCATCCCATCGCTTAATAAGATCCATGGACTCTAATAGTCGCATAGTATCTTCTCTGCCATGCAGTTTGAATACGTCAATAACATCTAAGAACTCTTTCCAATCACTCTTCCATGGGGGAAGATTAGCGACCTTAAGTTCATGTGCAGGATCAACTGCATCCCATCGTGAACATGAAATACGACTGATCTCACTATTGAAGTATTGCGGTTCTGTTCCCTGTCGTGTGCTGTTGTACTGATAATGTTCAGGCATGATAGGACAACCACCCCAACAATGTTCATTAGCAAGTAATGACAACTCTACAGGATTACCTTTCTCCGCACAATATTCTTTTGCTTGTTTGATACGATCCAATGCCTCTCTGTCTCGCATAATATCACGATCCAGATTGATATAATTGAATCCAGCACTAGCAAGAGTGACAATCTCGTTAGGTTTGACTACCTCACGAAGAATAGTGTTCTTGATCTTTAGTTCAGGATATTCCTTTTGAATTTGTCCTGTCATCACCCATGATGTGTGAGGAATAGTTGCAGTCCTAACACCAGCATCATACAAGAACTTAAAGTTCTTAATAAACTCATCTAAGTTCTTTTGATCTGGACGCACCCAGATGTTATTAAAAGTGGCAGACAGGGGAATACCAGTCTTCTCACCAATTACTAGAGCATTGATAGCAACTTGCTGTGCATCTGTCTCCGAACGAAACACATCACCCATCGCATCTTGCGAGAATGGTGGCATCCTAGATGTGAAATATAAATCGTAAATTAGATGTTGATTCTGCAAAAGGAAGGGGATTAACCCTTCCTCAATGTAATCAAGATCCAGTTTCGGATTTATCGGCAGACTGAAGATAGCGGTCTTCAACGTTGTTGTTTGCATAATCAGTTAGTACTCCAGCGGTATCAAACATTTGAGGTCCTTGACCTTTTAACATATTCTCTACTTTATCTTCTGCTGCTGCTTTAATCTTGCCGACATTGATATTCATAGCAGTAGAATATGTCATTGCCAGATCAGTCACTGCTGCTTGATCTTCAGGACTCATCATAAGCATACTATCTAGATTGCCTGCTTGAATCCTACCAGTGGTGAGAAGATCGATAGAGCATTGTTTTGCTAAACGAGCAATCCAATACTTAATCTCTTCACCTTCCTCATTCTCTTTAGCGAGAATAGTTTCTTTCAATACTTCCAGATCTTCGAGATCGACATTCTCTCCTGTGCGCTCTTTGATGATACGCAACAGACCTTCAATCTCCCTCTTACACTGACGCAGTTTGTTGTGCCATACTTGTTTATCGAGAAGCAAAATCTCGATTTCATATTCTTTATCTTGCTTGTAATATGGATCTTCCTCAGTCTCCATTTCATGACGAATTCTAGCGATATCGTTGAGTGTTCGCTTATATGAAATGGTTACTTTCTGGAGAGCATTTAATCGCGTCTGGATCTCCATAATTGCTTGACGCATTTGACGCCAAGGTGTCACCTGTGAGTTGACAACAAAATATTTGTTTTGATAATCAGTTTGACCAAAGAATTGAGAATCACTCCACCCGACCAGTCCTTCATCAAAATCAGATAAGACCCAGGGATCAATGTTCTCTAGGTCTTCGATTGTTTTAGATAAAGGCAGTCTCTCAGAATCTAATTCCGTACTTAAAAGGTTCTTTTCTGACGATGAGTCCGTCTTCATTTTCAATACACCTACCGTAATTTAGACATTGTTGATTTGACATTGATATTCCGAAGTAATCTTCTAGGAATACATTGGCATCAGCGACATTTGTGATTGCTTTCAATTTAACAATCAACGTTTGTTCTGCCACGGCGAGATCAAAAAGTTTGCCTTTCCACTCACCCTGCTTCTCGACAACTTTACCAGCAAACTGTTCAGTTGTCAACCCACGAAGTTCTGCTAACCTATGAATTAACTTGGTTTCGTGATCACTGTCTGCCAAATATGCTTGAGATTCTGCAAGTTGGTCTCCCCACGTTGCATCTTCAAGACTACTATATGTAGCACGGAGTGATTGATATCTTTTTTCAAATACTTCTTGCACTGCCAATGTAATTACTTGCTTCATGAAAGGCAGTGTATATTTCTGCTGAAGAGTAGAATCAACTGATACTTTATCTTTCTGTGTAGTTCCTTCTTCATTCTCACCATACTCAGATCTTTCTGATCTGTATTCACCCCAGTACTTATGACCAAAGGTGCCAGTCTTGTAATCAAATCTAAGATAATTGATGTATTGAGGAATGTAATCAAAATATTGATCTTCCAATTCATAGACTTCTAGACCTAAGAAGTCACCAATTCTCCTACCCCAGATTTTAATCTGAGACCATTTCTCTTCATCGAGAACGATAATATCGGGATTAGTAGTTGCCATCAGAAGTTAGGAATAGTTGTGCCGTAATTGTATGCCTGAGAACCATCGGTGTTAACACCCGATACAGCAGATGCAGAGGAGCAGTGAGCAGAACTCATACCACCATGACCAGACGGAGGTGAAGATCCACCAAGGTTTGTGTGACCATCGGTTGCATAGTTCACCTTGAAGGTATTATTATTCTGAGCACCATTATAGTTACCCAAGCAATAACCTTTTCTCATTCCAATTTCAAAGTTTTCCTCACCCATATTACCGAAGTTCAAACCTCTAACCTGAATACCTGTTGTATCATCACACTTTTGATTACCATTCTGTGCGTTGTTACCAGTTCCAACATACATGTGACCTAACATAGTACCGAGGATTTTCTTCCATCCATCACCACCAGGTCCATGGTTCCAAGTAACCCAAGATTCAGTCTTCCAAGTGAATCCTTGACGTGTGCCAGAACGCTTATACCATCCTTTTGTTCTAGAGTTACCACCCCATGTGGGGTCATCACCACCATCACCATGGTTAGGAGGGAATCCAGACGTTCTCATAACCTCTGTAGAGAGATTAAATGCATCAGTTCTAGCGTTACCACCACCCTGTAGATAAGAATAACCGCCTGCAAAAATGTAGTCTTGGAATGAACCCATTGATGCACGGTTTACAGTCATATCCCAAGAGTTCTGGTGGGTGATACCAGATTCGGAGGTCATACTGAAACCAGACGTATAGTTAGAAGAACCTCTATAAGTGTTCTCCATAGAGTGGAAGAAGTGTCTAGTATCATGGAAAGATCCTGCCATATAAGCACCAGATCTATCGAGAGTATCACCTAAGTTTGTTGATGTATCTGTAGCATGAACAGTTCTGTTCACGTTTCTCCATGGCGAACCACTTTGATACCCACCACCAACATATCCATGGGTCCAAATTCTTGCCATGCCCCAATCACTTAGGACACCTTCAAAAGACCAATATGCTTCAGTTCCGTCAGATTTAAGAACAGCACCAACAGAATAGTCATTGCTATATCTATCTGTAGATTGTTGAGGTGTTCCTCCACCACCAGCGCCAGCAATAGCACCCCATTCAACCTGATTAGTTCCACTATTTAAGGAATATCCCTCAAACTGTCGTTCTTCTGAATTATATCGGAACATACCCTCTACGGGTGCTCCAGGGCGCTGTGCAGTCGTTCCAACAGGAACAACAACACTACCCGTTCCAGCAATATCTAAGTTTGATCGCGGATTTGTAGTGTTAATACCAACTTCGTTATTCGCACTATCGACATACAGCGTGCCCGAATCAAAGTTAAAATTGCCACTAGATTCCAGTTGGAATTGTGCCGTTCCGCCACCACCACTTAAAGAAACTACTCTATCTACATTAAGTTGGGACATACCTAGTCTTGTACCTTCGTATTATTTATCAGATATCGTATGTATCCTTGTAGTAGTTATATATCTGCGCTCTTTCTGCCTGAGAAATATGTCTACTGTAATACATGAACACACCAATACCACCAGCATTCTGAGATGAAGTATGGGGATTTCTGTCACCACTATGATAAGCACCTAAAGAGTGAAATCCTCTATTGAATTGTGCATTTCCACTATTATTAGTTGCTCTAGCATTTTGCTCATCAGCAAAATAACACTGGTAACAGGGAGAATACTGACCAGAAGTATAGTTTGATAATCTCCAAGTATACATGTTGAACTTAGTATTCCAGTTAGGGAAATTGTTAATATCATATCCAGTATCTTGGAAACCTGCACCATTATTATCATACATGCCTAGGTTATATGTACCGTCTTGCACAATGATATGGTGGTCAGCATCACGAGAACGTAAAGGTGTCCTCCACTGACTATTAGTAGTTCTCCATTTCATAAAGAATACAACGGATACATGAGGAAACCAAGGAGTATCAATATAGTTAGCATGTGAAAATTTAGCACACCCACCACCATTTTCTGAAAAGTCCATATATTTCACTGGAGATCCATTGATAGACTCTTGAGCGTATCTATCGGTGGGAATACTAAAGTGAAAATTTGATCCTGAAACATCATACCAATAATTCGCATCCTGATCTGTTGAATTCGGTTTCAAGGATGCAGGATTATTGGCATCTAACCATATAAGTAATCCTTCTCTAGGAACATCAGCACTCGCGCCGCCTCCAGCGGCAGCAGCACCCTCAGGGGTCATTAAGTTTATCCAACTACCACCATCATATCCCTCTACGTTTCCTAGAGTCGAATTAAATCGAATCATTCCAGCAACAGGAGTTGTAGGTCTCTCAGCAGTAGTTCCTACAGGGAGTTTTAGTCCAGACGACTCATCAATAGCAAATGATCCTCTAATGTTCAGATGTGCCGCTGCGGGCATATTAATCTGAAAATTAAAATCAGATGCTCCTTCTATTTTATTGACNTTAATAGTACTCATCGTATGAAGAAATAACCTGGGTTTAAGTTGTTGCTGCCTGTAAATGATGCTGATCCGCCATAGATACCACGACCAGAGTTGGCACCAGTATAACCATAGAGGACTCTATTTACACCATAACGAGATGTTTGAATGTTTGATGGATTTGAGTGATAATCAAATACTTTATATCGATCATCATACACTCTAATATGATCATGACCACCAGGTCTTTCCCAGTTGTAGGGATAAACATGGGAGACACTAAATGTTCCTTCACGACGATCACCTTGGCGACCATCTCCACCAGTATTTAATGAACTGAAATAATGAATACCGTTATTCATACGAATAAACGATGCATAACGCCAGTTAGCATTAGTGCCACCAGCATATGTATCATATGGACCACCAAGAGGTGCAGCGCCGTTTTGTGCAATTCTTATGTTAATAATTTCACCACCACCATTAGCAAATGATCCCAAATCTCTAATGAAATTATCATCATGACGACGACCATCGGTAGTACTATATCCAGTGCCAGAATATGGAACATAATTTGCTGCCTGACCATCAATAGTGGCAGAATATAAATTATTAGATTCAAATGTAGACCAATGATTTGTAGTATTAGATCCGATTGTCTTTACTAAAACCCAACCACCATCATAGTTTGTATTATCAACATAACAATATCTAGGAGTAGTGTGTCCAATAGGTCTAATCCAATAATATCCGTCTCCTGCTCCACTTTCTTTTAGATCAATACCATTTTGAGCAGGGTTACCAAAACTTCCTAATGCGCTTGCAGCATTTCCACCACCACCAACAATTTCCCAACTACCAATATAAATTTCAAATGAACTAATATCGGTATTGAAGCGCATTGCTCCCATAGGAGGAGATGCAGGTCTTGCTGCTGTATTTCCTGATGGGAGTGTATGTGCTCCAGTATGATCAAATGCTAAGTTACCATCAATTTTTAGTTGATGTCCTGCTGGGATATCAACTTGATTTAGGGATGTTGATATCCCATTTAATTCCGATACAGTTAGTTTACTCATTTTATGTGTTGTCGAATGTTACTCCATACATTGCCCATCCGCCTCTACTGCCTACATTGGGATATGCTAATGCAGAAGAATTAATGTCAACCATTTCAATCATATACCAACGATAACCATTAGTGTTAGAGAAATTCTGAGATCTTTGACCACCCTCACTACCAGAACCTTGTCCACCAAAGTGTACACGATCTAAGAAAGTCCAATTAGTAGCAGTATCAGTAAAATTATTTCGATCTACTTCTCTATTGGTTCCCCAAATATTGCAGTTACCAATGGCATTTGCATGTTTATACCATCTGATTCTATTTAACACTTGACCATATCTTCGTTCGGATACATTAACCGCAAGATACTGCGGCCAAGAAACATTACCAGGGTTAGTATGTCCCGTGTGAAATGCAAAATCGCTGCCACTTGTCGATGAAATATAGTCAAGAAATGGTCTAGTATTTCCTGTTGCACCTAGTGTTTCATCACCCGCTTGTCCATCATTATATCTTAATCCTTCATGCAATATTCGCATTCCATTGTGAGTAAATCCCTGATGTGAAGTATCATTCGCACCTTCACCAACAGTAAATCCACCACCTGGTCCTACAGATCCAAGAGGGAAATTTCCTGCTGCTGATGCAGAACCAGCAGCATCATCCCATACTAAACTAGTATCTTTTACTTCAATTCTTTTCTCAGTTGTATTGTATCTGATATATCCAGTCTGATCATGCCTGGCATATTTAGTTTGATCAATTCTATAATCAGGAGTAAAATCTTGCAGTGGTCCTCTATTTACTTGAAGTCCAGACCACCAAAGAACGTGAGAGTTTGCGTTTCCACCATCTGAACCATCTACACGAACTTGTATAAATCTTGTATCAGTCTGATTAAGTGTTCTTGTTATACTAAGTCTTTGCCAAGATGTTCCAATATTATTGAATACCTGTTCTGTATAAGTACTATATGTTCCGTCATCTCTTGCTTCAAATAAAAATAACTGAGCATTGATGCCGCCACTTTGATTTGATTTTACATATACACTAAACGTCCACTGTTCTCCTGCTCTTGCCTCAACAACATTCCAAGATGTACTATTATAAGTGGAAGTATAAGGATCATTACCTCCACTCAATGCCATTTTTAGTGGCACACCACCAACAGGAGAATCTGTTACTGATGAATCAGCAGACATTGTTACTTGGTTACCACTAGTGCCCCAAGGTTCTAACAAAGATGTTCCATCTGTATTATTAACACCTGTAAATGGATACAAAGGACTATACCTCTTAGCAAATGCATTGCTAGGAGGTGTAGGGATAGGATGATAACTCTGACCTGTAATACGAACATCTGCTTTCGTATTCAGAGTTGATTCACTATCGACAGTTACCCTGAAATCAGGTGCGTTGCCTTGTAAATTTGCGACATTTACGCGACCCATTATCTAACACTCCATGCACCACCAGATTCGATTGTAATAGTATAACCATTGCCAATAGTCATAGGACCAGCACTCATACCATTTGCAAATTCTGTTCCAGCACTAGGTCCAACTGTAATATTTTCTGAAATTGTATTAGGGTTCGTTCTGATAACACTATCACTACCCAATGAAGGACCACCACCAGAGATTGGCGACCAACCTGCACTGCCAGTACCATCATCTGCTTTGTAAATCTCAGCAGCGTCCACATCTGTATTGAAACGAATTGTTCCTACAGAAACACCAGTGGGTCTATTTGCTTGAGTTCCAGCAGGAATCCTCAAAACACTGGTTTGATTCAGGAATGATAATGTAGAGATAATTGCTTCGGTTGAAGTGGAAATCTGATTTCCACTAATTCTTGAAATCGCCATGGCAGACTATATAACCTCCTTACTATTTAGATAGGCATTTCGACAATATGGACTGTATCCGATGCCAAAGGTGCATCTCCAGAAGAGAATACAACGTTTGCACCATTAGAGTCCACAGTATAATTTGTTCCTGCAATTTGAGCAACACCGTTCAGGAATACCAGAACAGAATCGTCAACGTGCTGAACACCTGTGTAGGTAGTAATAGCAAAGGTTAGAGTTGTTCCATCACCTGTATATGTCTTAGTAATATATTTGTCGGGACCAACACCGCCACGACCAGTGACAATCAAGTCACCATCAACTCTTGCACTACCGTTTACATTTACGCGATAATCAGCTGTAGGAGCAACACCAAGACCAATGTGTTGATTGTTATTGAAAGTATCAATATTAATCTGACCAGTATCTGTGAGACCAAATTCTTTCCATGCTCCACCGTAGTATATCCAACCAAGCGACTTGCCTGGTGTCCAATTAATGTTATAAACAAGATCACCATCAGCGGGCGTAGTGTATCCCGTGATATTAGCAAAAGAGGGTTGTCCATTTGCATCTGCTGGTGCCAATAAGGTTTGCTTGACGACCGTGCCATCCTGGTTGAAGTACGAAATCTTCTTAGCAGAAAGGTTATTTGTGAAGGTAGTTTGTCCTTGGAATGTAACAGGACCAGCGAAGATAGATTCTAACTGGTTAGATGCACCACCGATAACCGTGAGTTTGTCAGTAAGAACCAACTCAGAGAATGTCTCAATAGTTGTGTTCTCTTCACCAACAACATTCAGTTGTGCAATATCTTCGTTTGTGATTTGACCTGTAACAGGGTTGATAACCTGGTTACCAATAAACAGGTCACCGTTAGAGTTAAGACCAGAGTAGAAAGCAACACCTGCTTCTTCTTTAATTGACTGAGAGAACTTAATCTGATCAGCACTCAGAGTTTCTACCTGAGTCTGCGGGAATGCAGTCGAGTAGTTACCAGGACCGAAACCAAGATATTCAAATGTATGGTTACCAGATCTCAGAATCGAGTGGCGTCTAAACTCAACGGGGATAGGAGAAACAGTTCCATCGTTGTTATTACGGATGTTAATCTTTCTCTCTTCTTCATCACCTGCACGAGCAGTCAATTCAACATTAGATAGTCTCGCGGTTGCAGATTCATATCCAGGAGTTGTACCTGGTTGTGTCCATCCAGTATCAGTCAGCATCTTAACAATTGCTTCCTTAGTGATAGACAACTTAGGATCTTTTGCAGGTGGTGTAGCACCATCGGTAGCATTTACTAGACCGATAGTTTGGTTGTCAGCGACGGATACAGCAGCAAGAGGGTCAGCAACAGGGTTGTCTCTGTCAAACGTAGGATAGACTTCGTTGACGTTTTGAGAGAACTTCCTGTTGTTGAAGTTACTTGTGCTAGGAGCAACAGATGCATAAAGGAGGGTAATGTAGTAGATTCCATCGGCAATACCTCGCTCGAACTCTTGTACAACTTCAATATCGTAGATGTAGAAAGTATTTTGCAGATTGTATGATGTCGTATCACTATTCAATGGTTGCATTACATAACCAGAGAGGGGATCACGAGGCAGAGGATTAGTCTTATCCTTATCAATAACCAGACGAATACGATACGTTCTATCCTGAAGGTTTCTACCGTCAGCAATACGCTTCAGGAATGTAGTAGGAGTGAAGTTTACGTTATTATAATCGTTGTTTGTAGTAAGTGTATTGTAAATTCTATTGTAAGTANCACTATTAGGATCAGCATCTGCTGTTACAGACAAATACCAACCACCAACACTACCTGCCTGACCATTNATAGTATAAGTAGCACTATCAAATTGAAGAGGTGAACCATCNACACCNGCTTTTAGACCAGAAACACTAGGTCCATATGGNGAGATAGTTGCAGATTGTGTTGTAGCAGTCGNTGCNCCATTTGCTACAAGCAAGCAATTAATCTTGTCCGCGACAGCANTAGCGCCCGTGCCGTCCTGACGAGCACCAACGGTGAAACCTTGGACTTTATTTGTTGGAGGTGATGCCTCAACAGTATATCCGTAGAGATAGAGTCTAGATCCAGGGGATCCTCCAGATCCTGCAAGGGATTGGTTGATGACTTTTGTTCTTTGTATGTCAATGTTTACCCAGTTAACTGATGTTTCTTCACCNAANATAACGTTGCCNTTAANNGCAGNAGTATTTGTAGNAGTTAANGTGACGACTCTAGTGTTTGTATTNACAGAACCAACAGTGGCACCAACGCCAANNCCAGATCCTGTAACATTCATNCCTTGNATGACACCATTNATCGAACCNTCNTTAGCGAGAGTAATCGATGATGCACCAGAANTACCCGTTGCNGTTGTAGAAATAACCGANAATGCTTTGGGNGGAATGATNTGAGTGACTGNGCCTGCCTTATCTTTCGAGAATGATTTTGCTTTGAATCCAGCAGATCTAAGAGCNGTATTACCAAAGTTACTGTTAGAGTTCGTAATTGACATGTCACCNCCACTTTCAGCAGTGAAGTGTGTGTCATATCCAACAGCGAACACCGAAACTGCCTGAATGAATGAGTCATTNGAGCAGACAATGTGTCTNTGTCCCCAACCTTTACGNTACTCAGCAAAACCATCNAAGTGAGCACCGTCACCAGATGTTGCTACATCATAGTTACCAGTAGAGGCATTATATCTTACGAACGCTCTATCATCTTTTTGCAGTGACAGACCAGTGAACTGCGCCACAACCATTGATTTGAAACCAGTTGCTTTGCTGCCATTAGCGTTCATACCATTCATACCCCACACCGAGCGGAGTGACAGGTTGAACGCATAAGGAGATGCAGAGTCAACAGTATCAATCTCAGTCTTTACAGTGATGTTTGATCCGACTGCGTTACCTGTCGGTTCAGATTGCATTTGGTAAGTAAAGACGTTACCAGATGCGGATGTGACTGTGAAAGATCCGTTGTAAACTGATGCATCAACCTCGGATTGCGGTCCAGTAGATCCAGTAACTCCACTAACGTTAATGTTAACACCAACAGAAAATCCGTGGTCTCTGGGGTTATCAAACTCNTCAACAGTAACNGCCGTTGCTGTCTGACCATTTCTTGTGATCTGAAGGACTCTGTACTCATCGGAAATAGGACCAACAATACGNTTTTCTTCNACCCTTGCCTGAATCTGGTCAGTATCAGGATCACCAGATGTNTCAGGAATTGCAGCAAATGCTTTNGANACTTTNTGATAGTAAATTTCTAAATCAGTTCTCTCTTGAATGTTAGCAACTGCAGTATAATCATCGTTAGGAACTCTTCCATCAGAAATAAGTTTTGACAGAGGATTTAAACCATCAGCAAATTCAAAACAAGTAAGTCTGTGGTGAGAAAACTTTGGTGCTAAAGTATCTGTACTGTCAGGTTTGTAATACACACCCTCTTCAGCACCATCAAAGAAAGAAAATTGCCAGAAATATGTACCACCAGTTACTCTAAAGATAGAGGTACGAGCGGGAACATCTGCTTCAGTATTGATGCCCTTAGCAGGATATGTTGTAGGATATGGAACATACTTCGGAATAATTTTCGTTCTACGAAGATCTGTACCAACCAGAGAACAACCTCTAGGAACAATAATACCACCTTCAACAGAATTGTACTTGTAAAGTACATTATTTGAAGACGTAATATCTAAGTTTGAATTGGCATCGATAGGAGGAACATTAGTATAAAGAACCTCACCAGGACGATTGTCAACGACGTATTCAGACGGATACAACATAATCGAGAAAGCGTCAAATTCGTCGTTTGACAAACCTACTCGATACGAAAATTTAGCAACTTCAAGAAATGCTCTTTGCAAAGTCTTAAAAGGTCTCAATGCAGAGTTGCCCCTGTTGTCAATGGCATCAGAGGCATCAAAATCATCGGGATTGACATAGATAATTCTTCCCGTGCGGGAAGTAATAATATTCTTTAGTCTAGTTAAAGCCATTTCTTGCTATGCTTTTTGATTATTTATTCTGGATCAGGACTGACCAAATATTCTGGTCGTAATAGCAGTGGAAGCATCTTGGAATCCAATCAAACTGAATACATTATTTTGTGTGGTGCTATTAACAACAACTACATCACCAGGACCAACAACTAATGAAGAAATTTTTTCATCATTGTTTGCTGCATTTGCATGATTATTTGCAATATAGTTAGATGCTTCTACTGCTGCTGTTGCTACTGCGATACTGGAAATGGTTGCGGTAGTTCTAGCAGCAGTATTCAACTTAGGAACATCTCTAAATGTATCAGACTGAGACCAGTCGCCAGAATTAAGTCCTTTAATAAACTTGAGTGATGTACCAGTGTAATCTCGCACATAACCATACGCACCAGCAGTTTGACTGGTAATAGTATATGTAACACCACCTAAAAGGAAAGTATCAGTATTATCAACAGGTGTACCTACCTTATCAAAGACATAAATTCCAGGATAGGTATAGTTTTCTGCAAAGTCAATTTTACGATCATCACCACCATAATTTGCATTTGAAGCAGTTCCTGTTCCACCATCATAAAAGTATAAAGTAGCTACTGTTTCATAATCTCCAAATGCATATTGAACATATGCACCACTAGAACCTGCTGTACCATTGGTAGTTTTTCCAGAAGTATATTCTGTACCATCATCAGAGTTGCCAGCAATACCATCAGGACCCCATTCACCATTAGCAGTAGTAGATAGATGAAAATCTCTACCACTCATGCTAGAGTCTGATACATCAAATCTATATGTACGATCATCAAATAATTCAAGAGGATTAGGAGCACCAATATACATGTTGTAAGTACCGCTGTTGGTAGTTACTGAAAATACAAATTCTTCTTGTGCAGCAGTGATGGCAGGTGACGCTGCAATAGTTGCAGAAGCACCACCAGAAACACCAATACTGTTACCAGCAGCAAATTCTGAACCAGATCCATTAATAGTAGAGGGACCAATATAAAGAGTGGTGCCATTAACACCATATACCACCGCAGTTGTCGTATCACTCCCAGATCCTTTACTAATTGTATTACCAACAACAAAGGTTCCTGTGACAGATTCTACTGGCACTTCTCTAATACTAATTGCCTTTACAAAAACAGTAGTGGTTGCAGGAGTGTAGAATGATTCAAACTTAAACGTTTTTTCTTGGTCTGTTGTGGTAATCAAATCTCCAGGATTAAGAGTCACCGTCCCTGGGATATTAGTACCAACTTCAACAACAGAAGATGTAATCAAATCCCCTTCATGAAGTTTATATGTACTTGCATCAAGAGTTAACTTTTGATCGTAATCTTTTACTGCTACATCAAAAGTAGATCCAGTACCATCATTTGCGACAGTCAAAACAGTACTAGCACTAGCATCAATAGGAGATCTATACAATACTGTATCAGTATTTGCTGCTGGTCTCGATTGTGCGAGAAGTCCTTGTTTAGCCATGGTTAGTTATTAAAATCCTGAATAGAAGAATTGTTGTTGTCTGGTTAACCCAGTAAGGTTGTTACCACCAATACCAGCACCAAATGTAACATCTTCAAGAGTTACGTTTTCNGTAGAAAGTAAAGTTGCATTTGAATCTGGNAACTTAATTGTTCTAGATCCTGTAATATTAGTCAGATCAAGAGTGANCTTATTTNCNGTATCACCTACAAGTTGTTTAATGATAGGAGCAACTAAAGATTTATTNGATAAATTTTGAGTTGCTGTNGCAGTAACTAATGTACTGTTATCGCTGCCATTATTTAGATCATTTGTAGGAGGAANTTCAAANGTNTNATTNGANGATGCNTTTTGATTAGTAACACTAAAACTAACTTTTTTANTGTTATCTGNAGGATCCTGAAGAATTAAATTCTCAATAGTTTTGTTNTCAAGNATTTGAGTAGANTCAGTACCAACTAANGTAAGACTCAANTCAGGAANTGTAATAGTTCTNTTTGCNGTNAGAGCATCNGTNTTAATTTGTGCCCAAGCAGTTCCAATTTCAGCNTCAGTTAAAAACTTAACATCNACAAAACTTTTATTCAAAACAGTTTGTTCTGCTTTNGTNTCAAGTAATGTGGATGATGTTGCAGTAGGTTCAGCAGTNGTNGTTACCGTTCCNGCATCTGGAAGTAANTATGAACGACGAATATCTTGACTTAANGTCCAATTTAATTGGAAGATTGCTTCNTCATCACCATCAGTNANAACTAANTTATCTTCATCAATAAGNANAGTTTTATTGGTTAANGTTTGCTGTAGTNTNANCACCAACNANTGTTGTNCCATTNCCANTNGTNATTGCNGGTAANGTNANNANACGAGTGTTTGTNCCNGTNCCAACATTACNTACTTCAAATCTTGCTTTTGGTCCTTGAGCATCTTCAAGGATNAAAGTTTGATCAGAAATTACAAANTTACCAGTAACNTTTACNGCACCNGTTCCNTTNGGAGCAAGAACAATATCAGCNTTTGTNGAANNTTCNTGAACNGCAGTAATATAAAGAGANTTNNTATTNTCANNNNTTGAAATAGTNGTCATNTAAANACCACTANNNCCAAAANNTAATNCCANTCTCATCATATGCANTTTGATATANACCNGTATTTCGGTCNAAATCAAAAGATAATCCAGGNGCNGNTTTNNTNCCNTGNGCAACNCCTTTNTGGAGTTGATTNATCTTTACNTTTCTATTTGGAATCAATGGATCNGATACAACAACTGGTAGAATTCCTTCTCCAGATAAATTTGCATCCGAGATTGTATCCAGTTGAGAAATTTTACGAGTTCCCACGAATAATCACACGATTTGCTACAAGTTTATTTATACGGNTACAATTCNTTGTATCTGAGNAACCTNCGNANATTNGGTTNNACTTCNAGAGANTCACANGCATGCNAGATAAGATTCCCACTCTTCACGTAAATTTTCAGGAATGTCTTCTTTGTTTTTCATATTCATTTGAATGGAGGACCGTATGCCCACCCAACTAAAGATTTACGAGTTCCTGAAGTAATTCTCCTTACACGGTGAGGCAACCAAGAAGGAAAAATTACAATCTCACCTCTTTTAGGTTTAATAGATTGTGTCCATTGGTTANGATGAAATTGCAATTCGCCTCCNTCATATTCATCATTTAATAATAATGAACAGGATAACTTTCTGTGTCTTTCTATGTTATGCAATTCATCATAGTGCCAATTATAAAATTGNTTATCCTCTCCTCTATATCTAGTTGCCTGNAATCCACTTTCCCAATATGTTAAATCATAATGAAAATAATCCACATTAGCAGAATGAATTACACTCCAAAGCATAGCAGGTATCCATTGATCCCAAGGAATAAAATGTACATCAGAATCTCTCACACCCTTATCAAGTCTTAAGACTGATCCTACTTCAGCATTAGAAAATTCCAACTCATCAAATTGCCTTTCCATNATATCAAGCAATTCTTTTGGTAATGCAGAGGGAACTCTATATATGANTTTTTGAGTNAATGATAATTCCATAATTAAGAGTANTAATTAGATTGATCTGNNCCNTGTTGTTCCATCAATAAGAANTGTGATATNCAATATCTACCATGATTNGTATCTAGATCATCTTCATGCATNTTTACTGGACTTACACTATGTAATACTCTACCACAAAAAGCAACTGCGGTATTATTTTTACATTCTATCGTAANATCATATTCAGGAAAAGAAAAATTACCACCAGTAAATTTTTTTGGTTCTTTGTACAACCATGTACAAATAGTAAGAAAAGTCATATCATAATGAGTTGGGTACTCATCATCAGTTTCATAATATGACACTAAAGTGGTATCGCGATTTGCAGCAAAGTGTCTAAAAAACCAAGAATCTTTTTGATTNAGGATTTCTCTATCCAATAATTTTNTACTACATGTNAGTATATTAGAATANTTTCTATCATTGTACATGTAATCTAAAAAAACTCCTTTATTACTTTTACTGGTAGAATACTTCCCACCAGTATCTCTACCAACATCTAAACCACCGCAAATATTATTAAGATAATCAAGTTCTGACCAAATTTTATCTAACTCAAAATCATCATAAACATTTTCTATTAGAAGATAATGTAATGGTTCTGTTATCAATTTAACTTCCATTAGAAACCTNCCCNTNCCGCNC
>NZAU01000103.1:0-1416 GCA_002686215.1 Candidatus Woesearchaeota archaeon | reverse complement strand
TANNTNTAAATTTATCTTCAACTTCTTTTTTACCAANATTATANGAACGCATTTGTTGCCAAGATGCAATATTAAATGAAACTACGATACGTTCTTCATCAGATTTGTTTGGGAGTGCTTCGTGNAAAAGTTCTGATGGAAAAATAATTAGATCNCCTTCTTCAATTTCAGATGGTTGCCAACGTAAAAAATCTCCTTTCATTGGATCCCTAAAAGCAGAATAAAATACTGTAGGTTCATGAATTTCAGGNTTGTATTTNACATACAAAACTGCAGAATACCCTTGNCCACCATGATTATGAATACTGTGTTTATCACCTTTTTTTGATTTTTCATACCACATTTCAGTAATCATTACTGGATTAGGANTTATTACTTCTGCAAATTTTTGCAAATTTGGTGNTATNACATCTACTANTTTATCACAATAATCAGGAAGNNNANNACCAGATCGATCATCCCAAAAATCAGTAAATTTAGAAGAATTCNNAAAAGATTCTTGTANAAATCTTCTATATTTTTTCCAATTNTTTGTTTTATAGTGNAGAAAAGGTATACCAAAAATCAAAGATTGTTCCATGTGATTAANCATCTATAAAATTGTACCAACCAGTAATAATATACTTATGTTCCGTAGGGGAAACTATTCCTCTATGAGTAAACATCCAGTCGGATGGCCAAATAATAGTTTTACCCTTTTCNGCTTTAATTGTTAGTTTCTGATCACTAAATTCAGTACCCCCACCATCATCAACATCATTCANATATGTCATAAAGGTTAAATATCTATTNCATANGGGATAGTNGGCATTACNTCTTTCACAATGCCACATGTGATATCCTGCACCTGGTTTATAGTATTGAATATTATAGTNNTTATAGGTTGTCCANAATCCCCATTTATTGCAATTTGGATATAATTTTACATATTCTTGAGTAGCAACTCCTAAATGATCTTCCCATTTAGTTACTGCTTCATTTATGCTAGCATCAAACTGTAAGGGAAGATCATAAGAATCTTTTAGATCTGGACGCACACCAAGTAATGTCTNACCTTTGTGTTTTCGTTCTTTAGCATATTCAGAACTATTAAAAAACTCAATAATATCATCACATACACTTTTATCCTCCATAAAAGTACATCCAATAAAGGGGGATAANTCTTTCATGATTTACCCGTNTACTGATAACATTTGTACTTACAATTATANCTATCTACGTATTTTTGTGCATGTTCTAANCATGTAAACCAACACTTTTTATTCTCTGTTTGATCTAGCATNTAAATGGGAAAGGTTTGAATCCAAGGAAACATTTCAATCTTCCGAGAGTTCATCACCTTCAATTCCGAAGGTTTCTTCGTTCGTCGCTTNGATGTACTGGTCNTTGCCTTCGCTTTCGGAGTTGTAGTAATCT
>NZAU01000102.1 GCA_002686215.1 Candidatus Woesearchaeota archaeon | reverse complement strand
ACCTAGATGTTTATCTTTATACTTGGAACCAAAAGCTTGCGCAACATCTTCTACAATAAATAAATTATATTTTTTTGCAATCTTAAGAACTTGATCTAATTCAGAGCTTTTACCAAATAAATGAACAGGTAGTATTCCAACAACAGTATCATCAATTGCTTCTTTCAGTGCATATGTATTATCATGTGCAACTTTTACTGTGGCGTCAGTTCCGAATCCAACAGTAGCGTTGAAATCATACTGAGTATTAAGAGTAATTGAACCTGCTCCAATGGATACAATCTCGTCGAGGGCCCAACCTCTTCGCTGACCAGTGGTTGCAATATTGGGGAAGTGAATTTGATCTGATGTAAATTCATTTTTCGTTCCTTTTGATGACCATGCTGTCTGCTCATATACGCCATAATCTTTCCACTGAATTCCAGAGGTTGCTGCTGCCAGTTCTTTAGGTCCAAGAATACCAACTAACTTGGCATCATTGATATTAGGTGATCCTACTCCAGTAGATTCTTGTCTGTAAACAAGAAGTCCGTGGTTTGTATCACTTCTGTTTAATGTTAAACTGATATGATCCAGATCGTTGAAGTTACCGATTGCAGTCATTCCAATACCAGCACTTGGAGATGCTTGAGTTGAAATACCAACTTTACCATTTCTCAAATTATACTGTGCAACCCAGTAGCGATATGTAGAAACTGTCGATGAGGTTCCAACTTTGGATAATGTAGTAACAGCAGGAACATTAGGAACAGTTGCAGCATCAGATGTTGCAGTTACACCGAATAACTTGACCTTCTCACCTACAAAGAACTTAGCAGTTGAAATACCACTGACTACAAGTTTGCTATTAGAGGTGCTACCAGTTCCAACATAGACTGTTCCATCGTTACTGATACCATAACTTCTCAGTTTGAATGTATCCAGTTCATGTGCGTCAACTAACTCATAACCAGTTCCTTGCTGATTGACTTTCAGAACACGATTTCTCTTGAAGGTTACTTCCTCTGTTGCAGTATTTGGAAGATCGCTTAACTTAAAGTTCTCATAGATGTCAGCACGAATTGTACCACTAACATCCAGTTCGTGAGCAGGAGATGCAGTCTTGATACCAACCAGTTCAGTAGATTGATTGACAATCAGTGATGGATTTGCATCAGGACCAACTTGAAGCAGTGGATTGACAAAGTTGTTACCCTTCAGTTGCAGTTTAATTGCATCAATGCCATCTACAGCATCAGTTGAAGTGATCTTATTCGTGAAGTTAACAGGTCCTCTGAATTCAGAAGGCAGGTTTCTGTTAGGACCACCACCAACACGCAGAGTGTTTCTGATGTATACATCATCAAAGGTTGCGGTCAGATCAGATTCAATCTCTCCTAAGAATCTTTCGACTGGTTTGACTCTACCATCCCAGGTGAAGAACTCACCACGATCGTTCATACCAGAGAAGAATGTAACACCACCCTTTTGCTCAAGGTAGATAGAAAGAAGTTCTTCTTGTGGGTCAAGAGTTCTTTGAATTCTCTGCGGAAGTGCAGTTGAATAGTTACCAGGACCATAACCAACATACTCGAAGGTATGACCTGATGCACGGATACTAGAGAATCTACGAACCTCAGAAGGAACAACCTTGATACCCTTNATAATAGTGCTGCTAGTNTGAGGTTTGGATCTAGTTCCCATTACACCTCTAATCACTNCAAGATTGNCTAGANNNAGTTACNGNAGAAACTCTGACAACCTCATCATCAACNTGTAAGAAATCACCAGTGCTAATTCCAACAGTGCTGCTTACAACTACAGTAGTAGCAGTATTTGTAAGTGATGAAGTCATGTTTGATCTATAACCAGAACTGATGCTGATCAAACTTCCTGCAATCTTTTCACTCTTAAGTGAAGTGTCCTCACCAAATGCACCAATACCGTATCTGGATACTCTTACAGTTGCTTGTGATCCTGTCATCGAAACACCAGGATTAGCAGTAATTGTGAAATTATTTGGGTCTAAGATTCCTTGAACAATGAAATCATTGTTGAATATAGTAGAAGAAGTTCCGACAACACCAGAGATTTTAATTTTGTTTCCAACATAAAGTCCATGGATTGATGCAGTATTGACTACACAACTACCTGCTATGGTAGTGCCCGCTACTCCAGTAATTGAATTAACCGCTAAATCTACTTCAACTGGATATGCAATACCACTAGATGTAGTGTAAATTCCAGGATTAGTTGCAGAACTAAAGGTTATAGATCTAGCATTTGGAACTGTGTTTATTGGGAACAGTCCGTTGTATCCGCTCATGGAACGATCTGTGGTTGTTCCAATACCAACAGTTTGAATCGCTCCAGACAATTCGGTGCTAACTGAAGCAACCTGAACAACACCATCTCCATTACCNCCAGAGACNGTCATTGTATTACCNACACCNTATGCACCACCACCNTCTACNACAGTGANTCCAGTGATAGTTCCAGCGGCGCTGACTAAAACATTTGCAGTTGCATCAGAACCAGTTCCTGTTCCACCAGTCAGAGTAACATTATAAAGTGTGGTGCTAATACCAGATCCATATCCAGATCCTTGAGAATTAATAGTGAGACCAGTAATTCTACTCAGGTTGTGGTTTCTTTCAGTAAATATAGTTGCAGTTCCACCAGACCAGGTTGCTCCAGTGATACCATAACCAACTTTATTATCTCTAAGATACTCAATTGTGGCTTCTTTAGTGATACTATTCAGAGTATCATTTACATCTACCTGNCCNAGCATCTTATTAGATGCTGCAGAAATTGTNTGATCTGGATCATTATTTGAATTATCTTTATCAACAACTGGATAGAGATAGTAGAAGTTTTGCTTGTACTTCTGATCAGAGAACTCAGCAACTGTTGGTGAAATATTACCAATCAGACATGTCAGATAGTAAATACCATCTTGAATGCCATCAATATATTCTTGCAGAGTTTGAACTTCTTGAATAATGTAAGTTGTATTATACTCATTTCTTTCAAATGCAGGAAGATCAATACCTCTGGTTGAGATATTATCAGTGAAAGTTCCTCCATTATTTGCATTGATATATTGGAACCCTTTAGTTCCAGTTACTGCAGTAACTGTATAGTAACCGTTGAATCCTTCATCATCAAGTCCAGTAGCATTTGTTGAACTCTTTACATTCTTGATGCGAACTCTATCATTTACAAACAAACCGTGAGGTTTCTCTGAAGTTACAGTTACTGTATCTCCAGAAGTACTGATACCAGCAATGATACGAGGGTTACGATTTGAATTGACATCAGAGATTGAAGTCTCTTCATTAACTGTCTTTGATTCTTGGACAATAAAGTTCTTGGTTGGTGCTTTAGCGTTAGCAAACTCTTTGGGAATTACATAGCGTAACTTATAGATTCTATCAGAAAGGTCACGATTTTCTGGAACTCTTTGAACATAAGTTGAAGAGTTGTTCGCTGCAATTGCTGTTGAATATCCAACAACAGCAGTATCATAAATTCCGTTTGCTGTATTGTTGGTTAAGATATACCAGTTATTTTCAGTTGAGTCATACTGAATTGGNTGTCCCAGGTCTCCAGGGATCTTATCGGTGACTCTACTGCATACTTCAATGATTCCGCCACTAGCATTCTTGATGTCAACAGCAATACCTTCGTTTGCATTGTTGAATGAGTTTGCTAATTTAATTTCATTTGTTCCAAGTGATCCACCTACAATTGCATAATATGTTCTATCATAAACGATTCCATCAGGAAGAACACCATTATCACTGTATACTTTTACTGATTCACCAGTGAACAATGTATGATTAGTAGTTAATGTAAGTACATTTGTAGAAACATTAATTACATTTGCATTAGCACTTCTACTTACTTTAAATGATTTCTTTGCTGAAGGTCCATCACCAGAAGGAACCTGCATCAAAATTGGTGCTGAGAAAGTTTNAGTGGTTCCACCAATNTTTGCATCTAAGTAAAGAAGTTCACCCTCTCTAGAACCAACTCTGTATCCATTAGTNATATTAGTTGGTGGGTTTCCTTCATCAGTNTCACCAAGAATATAAAGTCTTGATGTATTACCAACACTCAGAGTAGTGGTTGGATCTAATGATCTCCAAACAATATTGGTAGATGACTCTTGAAGATCTTTTGGTGGAACAATATGAGTGATGTATCCAGTGTTATCTCTATCAAATGATTGCTTCTTGAATCCTTTTGAGATCAGAGATTTAGCACCGAAGTTAGAATTGGAGTTTGTAATTGATTGATCTGCACCATCTTCAGCGAGGAAGTGCTGTGAGAAACCAATAGCAAACACAGACACTGCCTGGATGACAGCATCATTAGATGCCTTTACATGGAAACTTTCATATGATGTCCTATAAACTGCATCCTGGTTGATATACAGTGGTTTTGCTACGCTAGTAGGAGCAGTCTCGTTAGTATCATANTGTCCAGTCTGCTCATTGTANATCAGGAATGCATTNGTATCTTTCTGAAGACCGATACCAGTGAACTGNGCCACAACCATNGATTTAAATCCAGTTGCTTTGCTGCCATCAGCGTGCATACCGCACATACCGAAGGTAGAACGCAGAGAGATGTTGAAGATATATGGTGAAGCACCAGTTACATTGTCTGCTTCGATAATAACTTTTTCACCACCGCCGATGGTAATGACATCATCGTTAGCATCAGCAAGCATTGAGTATGTAAACTTACGCTCACTGGTAATACCAGCAACTCTGAAACTTCCATTGTAAGTATCAGATCCAACACCTGCAACTCGGAAGGAATCATCAACGCTGAGGTTGTGGGAAACATCAGTCAGAACAGATGCGACCAGACCAGAAGAAGTCAGTTCACTAATACCAAAGTCGTTAGCAGAAAGGTCACCAACGATCTTAAATTCTGGACTGTTGGGTTCAAAGTCAGTCGCAGTTGGGAAATCAACGATCGCTCTGTTACCAGTGTCATTACCATAAGCGTTCATCAACTTAAAGTAATACATCTCAAGGTCAGTGAGATCAGTCAGATCTCTNNTTGTGATGCCATCTGCATACTCAAAGCAAGTNAGTTTGTGGTGAGAGAAACTTGGATTTGCTTTTTGTGCAAAGTTCTTATTGTAGAATACTGCTCTGTCAGCATCAAAGAGACTGAACTGCCAGAAGTAACAACCACCAGTTACACGGAAGATAGCAGATCTATCGATATTAGAATCTGCAGGATCAGGAACATACAGTGGTCTGATCTTNGTNTTTCTNANNTCANNNCCAANNANNGAAGTTCCCTTTGGAACNATTACACCACCATCAACAGANTTGAATTTATGAAGGACATTTGAAGCGTTGTCCAGGTCGAAGATTGTGCTGTTATTTAATTCTACTNCAGGTGTAGCAACTACATTNCCGTTAACATCAAAGTATTGCTGAGAACCACCATTGTTCTTGAGGGAATATCCAGGTCTATTATCAACTAGGTGTTCACCAGGATATAATAAGATCGTCGTTCTATCAAATCTATCGTTATTCGCACCAATTTGATAAGAGAATCTCGCTGCTTCAATCAACGCCCTTTGGATCGTCTTAAAGGGTCTCGTTAATGAATTACCTTTATTATCAAAACTATCAGTAGCGTCAAGATCTGATGGNTTTACATAAAGGATATTACCATCAGTGTTAATCAGAAAATTTTCTAACCTAGAAAGAGGCATCGTATCAGCACACTAATTTTTCTTCTGGTTTATTTATCACCGTCAGAATGTGTGTCAATCAATCGGAAGCAATTCTGGATTTTCTAATTCTAATTCATAGAGGAGGGGATGACACTGTTCTTCAATCAAATAACTTGACCATTTGTACATCATCTCCATATCATACTTTGTGTTTCCGTTTGCCCACTCTATGATCTCAGGATCAAAGTATAAACTTTCTTCAACTTCATCGAAAGTATACGGAATACCATTTATAAAGTACATCAAAACGAGTTGCGTTTCTTTGAACCAGCAATACTTGATGTCTAAATGATACCTCATGCGCGTATCCTATTCTTTGAAAATATTTAGTGGAGGCGCTCTTTCTACTTAGAGATCTTTTGTACTCCTCCAGGAGTGGAGAATAAGGGACTCGAACCCTTAACCTCCTGCGTGCAAAGCAGGCGCTCTACCAATTGAGCTAATTCCCCAAAGCCCCCAGTCGGATTTGAACCAACGACCTACGCTTTACAAAAGCGTTGCTCTACCGCTGAGCTATAGGGGCACACCATCTATATTAAAAAGAGTCACCATCCCATAGTTTCTTCTTTACACAGTCAACATGTCCTCTAAGATTGTAGGAAACTATTGTACGTCTAACCTCTGATTGATTAGGCAAAGATTCATGTGTAAGAGTTGAAGGGAAAATAATCATGTCACCCTCTTGGACTTCAGGCATGAAGTCAACAAGGTTACCATCCCAAGGATTATTGAATGGTGAAATAAATTTTGTGGATGTGTGAAACTGTGGGTTGAATTCAACATAGATTACTGAAGACCATCCACTGTGACCATGGTTGTGTAGACCATGGGAGTTACCTTTAAATGCAGTCTGAAACCACATATTAGTAAACTCTACACAACGTTGCTGTGTAAAATCGGCAAGATATGGTTTGATAATGTCAATAACAACGTTTGAATATGTAGGAAGATTATTATTCTTAATCACCTCAAAGAAGTCTGTATAAAGACCCACATCCCGATCCAAGTGTTCCTGGTTCAGTTTAGGAAGTGACTCCAGAATACGTTTCTTGTTTTCTTTCCAATTGGCAATATGATATTTTACCAACGGAACAGAAAACATATCATAAATGTGTCCCATCACACTATCTGTATTGAATGGGAACTTCCCACGGACAATTAGGTTCTCTATAACTGTACCATCCAGTAATTATGTACTTATCTTCATAAGGAGCAATTTCTCCCTTATGAGTGTGTGTTGGATCTGAAGGCCAAATTAAAGTTTTTCCCTTCTTAGGAGAAACTTTGCCTTGGTACATAAATTCTGTCCCTCCACCAACCTCAATATCATTGAGATAAGTCATCCAAACTAGCATTCTATTACACGCAGGATATCCTGATTTAGTCCGTTCAGAATGCCATTTAAAAAAACCTTCACCAGGTTTATACCACTGAATATTAAATGGTTCAATTATAGTCCAAGAAGATACGCTGTAAGGAATATATTTTTTAAGATATTTAATTCGTATTTTACGAAGTTTTTTTAAATACTTAGAAACCGCAGGACACTCTTTTACATTTTTATTGGAAAAAGTAAAATCTGTAGATTTCTTAGCAACCTCAAATACACGAGAATCATCATATTCCCCAGTTGTAACATTTCCTGGTTGATAATTTGCTCTTGCATACTCGGAATTTACAAACCAGTCAACAAGTTCATCACAAATGTTTTCATCAATTTGATCTTCTAAAATAAAATCCATATTAATGAATAATTTAAATTATATACAAAAGATCAAACAGGTCATCCAGGATTCGAACCTGGGACATCCGCTTAGAAGGCGGAGGTTATATCCCCTTAACTAATGACCCAAGAGCACTTTAGAAGTATAGCACTTGATACAAATCAAGTCAAGCTAAATAAAAACAAAACGACTCTATAACCATGAAAGCAGGTCTATTTGCTTTTGCTATGTTATTAGTGACCGCAGGTGCATCTAATGCTGGCGGATTAGTATCAAAACACTCTACAAGTGTGCAACTTTCTGTTGACGCTGCTAGAACAACCGCATCGAGAATCGGGAGTTCGTTCAGTATTGCAGGCTCAAATATTGATACTACGGACGGTACAACTGCCAACACAGTTTCTGCCGGTACTATAACTAATGGCGTTTATTCACCAGGAACGATTGCAGCAACTCAAGATACTCCTGGAGCAGCATTCTCCTTTAGTCAATCTTACACACAGGCCGATGCAATCCCAACTAGTGCTCCTACCGTAGGGACCGTTGGCAATCTGACCGGACAGACATCATATGCTTCTGGCACTGCTGGTGATCTTGCCGGTACTGTAACCTCAGCAGGTGTTCTTACGGTAACTGCAGGCGGACCTGGATCAAGTGCCGTGGGACAATTTGTGTCTGAAATTACAGTTATTGACTGAGGTTAAATAACAATGACTAGATTACAGGAAGCAATCGGTGTAGGGTTGATTCTTGGTGGAATTCATGGTTTGGTACAACCTGCTCAATCGGTCCCGGTTGTACCAAACTTTACCCAGGGCTCAATGTCTAGCCATACAGAAACTACATCTAAGGTTACTGAAACCATAAACTCCATGGATTACAACACTGGATATCAATATTCAGCTACAGGTAGTGGAGTAGAAACAACAAACGGGTCTTTAAGTCCCGAAACTAGTAATGTAAACGTAACTATTAACGGAGTGACATCATCATGGACAGGGGTAACAGCAACTCCACAATTCAAACAATCAAATCCTGGAGCAGCGTTTCAGTTTACAGAAACTTACTCCGGCCCTGGTCTACAAAATCATACAATTATTCAGAGAGAGACCGAGGTCACAAGCGTAACAGACACTACAAGTATATTCCAACAGTAATAGCACTCCTATTTGCAGCACCAGTCAATGCAGAAACTGTTGGTGGTGTATCAGCAACAGCATCCCCCGTCGCAAATAGTTCAGGCTCGGTGACCAATCAGGCGATCCAGGTTTTACAAGGTCCATACATCACTAATACTTATGGGGGAGGTATTCAGTGCCAAGGTCCTACCGTCAACTTCACTCCATTTATAACAGGATCAGTTTCTGCACAAAAACCATTTGAAGGTTACTACGATACTCCAGTTTTTGATATGAGAGATTTAAGTGGAGCACTTGACAATGATGGAAATGATATTGCAGATGGTGCTCCAGACAATCCAGGTGATATATTATTTTATCAACCAACCAGAACTGGACAAAAGGATAATTACAACTTATCACTAGGTTTTTCTGCAACTTGGTCTACACCTATGGATAAGAAACTACAAGATCAATGTAAGCAAGCAGCTTCTGCTAACATCGCAATGATGCAGCAATTAACTGCCAATAAAAGATTAGATTTTGAGATTGCGAGACTAAAAAATTGTGGTAATTTAATAAAAGAAGGTATTCGTTTTCACCCCAAGAGTCCGTATTATGCAATATGTGCGGATGTCATAGTTGAAAACGTTACTCATATCAAACAACACCATCATACTATTCCTTCCCCTTCAGTTTCCGAATCGCGTGTGAGCGAATCCGCTGCTGATCTCGGCGCTCCTTTGACGACTCTACCTGGGTCTTCTTTCCCCGTAAGGTAGTAATTTTCTTCATTACCTTTTTAACAGTTGGTTTAATAACTTTCAATAATAAATCTGCTAAGGGTTTTGCCAATAAAGCAGAACTTGTAGCTACAACGGCAATAGACGCAGTTGTAGTCACCATCCCTGCTGATGGTATATTTTGAACAATCTGGTCGGGAATAGATAACTCCTCAAACACGGGGAGACATTCTTTCCCGACCATTTCATATTTGACAAGTTTTTTATTTCCCTCTACAATTTTCCCTACAGGATCTTTTAATTGCTGAGCTCTAGTAGGACACTCAGGCATGGGTGCCTCAGTCTTAGGGATTTTTGGTACTGATGTATCTGGTGCTTCGGGTTTTGGTGGTGGAATTTTAGGAAGTTCTGATGGGCGTATATTTGTTTTCTCTGGTTCAGGATTATAATTTATAGGATTAAAAGATGGCATACCACCATCACAAAAAATCTTAGCTCCCTTAGGATCATCTCCAGTAAGATTATCATTCTTACCTTTTTTATTCTCAGCGTGTGCCTCAACACACCCAGGCATATCAATAATAGGTACTCCTACCGTCTGTGTTACTGGAACAAAAGGTGGGATTGCCTGTGGTGGTGTTTCCATCCAGACTGGAATATTTACATTAGTAATTTCCACGTTTTTAACGTTAATATCACGTATTTCTGCCATTAGGGCAGTCTTAGTCCAGAACCAGGAACAGCACCACCTGTTACCTCAGGCAACTCAGGCATTGCTGCATCCATCATTCCAGGAAGTGCGCCAGCAATTGCTTCTGTTGCTGCAGCAGCAATTTTTTCTTTAGCGTTCTCGATCATTGCGTCCTTGTTAAGATAAACATAAGTACCGCCACCAACAACGGCAGCAGATACAACAAAAGACGACAACGCGAGTACATTGATTACTTTTTGCATTAGATTAACGTACCTTTGGCACGGCGAATTTCTCTTAGTTCTTCAAAGTTTTTCTGTTTTGTTCCACCATCATAAGACCAAGCATAACCTTCCTCAATCATTAGTTCGTTCAAGGAAAGTTCACTGTCTCCAATATAAAGCCATCCGAGGAGACGACCATACTTACCCATACCACCAACAAGCTCAGTGCGGATAATAAGATCGTCATCCCCACTAATGGCACCATCCAACTTCTCTTTGAGCCAATCCGTCGCATGGATACCTAACTCCTTTTCTTCTAGGTCCCTGGTCCTTTTCTCCGGTGTATCAACGCCTGCAACTCTAACTCTTTCTTTCTTGTGTAAGTCAAACCCAAGATCAATGGTGACATCAATAGTATCGCCGTCAACAACACGGTTGATTTCAATCACTCGAAAGTTGTAGCAGGACTTCCTGCTGGGTGGAACCATTGCTCCCATAATTGACCTCCTGTGCGTTTAATGCATCTGCTATTCCAACAATAGTTATAAGAGCAGTAATGACGGCACTAGCACCCCAGACCTTTTTCTCAAGATTGCGAACTCTCTCC
>NZAU01000101.1 GCA_002686215.1 Candidatus Woesearchaeota archaeon | reverse complement strand
TTACTATTCTTTCTAGTGTTTTAGTTTCTGTATCATAAATGTGAAATCCTTTTGGGTCTTCAAAATCATTCCAATAAATTTCATATGGTGTGCCAAGATAATATATTTGACCATCATCTGACTTGTGATGAAAATGTCCACTCATAACTGTATCAAACTTTCTAAAGAATTCTTTTTCTTTACCACCATGTGAATGAATTACACTTTTGTTCATTTGAAAACCATTGATTTCTAAATGACCCATGCATATATCAGCTTTAGTTTCATCTATCATTCCCTCAGCATATANTTCATTNGTNGAATTAATCCANGGCATNAGTANTATNGGTAANCCATCAAACTCTACTTCTGTNGCNTCTTCATANATNTGAATATTNTTATGTCTNTNTCCTAATAATTCTGNAAGTGAATTNACNTGACTTGTNTTNTTATAATAGATATCATGATTACCNACTAACATNTGTAAGTCTATTNCTAANNNANNAAATGGTAATATAAATCTTTCTCTAAAATCTTTTGCTGTTTTNTATGATACATANTTACGCCTATCAAAACAATCACCTAAATGAATACATGTTTTAATATTATGTTGTTGTAAATATGGAAAAAATACTCCCTCATAAAATTGATAGAAGTATTCATTAAAATTTACATTGTCATTTCTTGCACCGAAGTGTGTATCAGTTATCAGTGCTATCTTCATCTAGTTTTTCTTCCATATATTGTTCTAGACCTTCGGGTGAATCGGTCGGCGATTTTTTCTTAGGTTTGTAAACATCTTCTTCGGGTAACATTATCTCTGGGTCAAATCCACCTATGTCATAAACAGTATCATCACCCTCATTTACATCATAGAGTTCATACTGTTGTTTTTCAATCATTTGATTTTTGATATGTTGTTGTTTCTTTTCTTTTTGTATTCTTCTGAGAAATGCATAATATATTATTTGTGTAAANTATGCAAAAGGATTGTTTGATTTATCTGGGTCAAAATTGTGTATGTATTGTAAACAATTTTCTATCCCATCTGATACCATCTCAGAACGATAAGTGTAGTTAATAAAATTAGGCCTATACGATAAACCATTTGCTATCTTTAGAAAACACTCACCTATATAATTTGTTACAGGTGGTTTNTCCTCTCCTGCCTCTTCGGCTTCTATACAAGATTCNTTCCAATCTTTCATTGCTTGAAGAAATTTTTTGTTATCTACATAATGTACTGTTTTCTTTTTTGACATGTTAGCATGGTACTAGGTTGGACATAATATGTCAAGTTTTTAAACACTTTTTATATAAAAATTTTTTTGCATTTTTTTGCATATTTACCTTGACAAAACATGTTTTCAGCATTATAATAGCTTTGTTCCCACCAGGGTATAGTATATACTCTAAAGAGATTAATGTTTAGTATCACTACATGGTAGAGTATCTAGTTCTTCATCTGTTAATTCTTTATCTTCTTCTTCTATCAATTTTGATTGTCTACCACTCTCGGTTAACTTTTCAACATATTGATTAAATAATTCTCTTACTTCTTCATTTGCCATTTCATGTTCTTCATCTGATACATCTTGTCCATAGTTTTGAATTCTTACATCTTCTGCAAGTGTTTGGTCAGTATTTCCTATATGGTCAACCATAAATTTATAATAATTATTTAATGCAAAGGACGCATCTGACATGGTTACTATGTTAGATTTTTCTAATTCAAAATCATCTGCTTGTACAAAAGGTTGTAACCATCTAGATAAAGTAAGTGCTTCTACAACACCTCTTTTAGTAACTTTATTACGAATTTCCATTTTAAGTGGAGCCGTAATATGTAATTTGTCTGAATTTTCATTTGTATTGTGACTTTCTGTACAAGTACAAACNATATCCTCACCATTTGACAATTTTATTACTTTCGTAGTANTTTCGTTCATATCCTTATCCTATCTATCTGATATTCAAATTGCTCCTCGTTGTAAATATTTATTCTTTCTAAAAAGTGATTAAGTGTAAAATTCTTTCTATCCTTATATGTAAAGTCATCTGCAATATCTAAAAGGGTTGTGTGTATATCATCTCTATCTGATTTCCGCAAACCGCGGCCGATTGATTGGAGCACTCGTATTCTAGATTTAGACGGAGATGCGAACACGACATTATGCAAGTTCCTAATGTTAATACCAGTAGAAAATGTACCATACGATGCGACAATGATTGCATTTGTTTCTTTTTCTGTGATTGCACGAATCTTCTCCCTTGTTTCTGTATCTGTTCCACCATGTATGAAAAAAACTTTTCTATCAAAGTCTTTCATTAAGTCATACAGTATAACACCATGTTTTTCTACTAGTTGATATAAACAAAGTGTATTACCACTTAACTTGTCACAAAGTCTTGAAATAAAGTCATTCCGTGTCTTGTGGGATACTATGTACTGTATCTCATCACTATACTTTAAATCTTTAACTTGTTTACAGTCTTCTTCTTTATGTTTTAACACTAAACATTTAATCTTTAAATTAGCTAGTGTATCTTTATCAATTAGTTCTTTGGTGGTTGTTACTTTATTAACTTTTCCAAATAATCCCTCTAAAACTAGTCTGTGTGTTTGTGTNCCATCTAAAGTTCCTGTCAATCCAAAACGATATTTACAGTTTATTAATTTAGTCATGATTGTAGTCAATGACTTAGATTTAAATAGATGAGCTTCATCACCTATCACACATCCAAAATTTTCAAAATATTTTTTATCTAATTTGTAGAGTGATTGCCATGTTGAAATAATTACAGGTTTATCTGTATCTTTTTCATGGCCTTGATATATTCTATGTAAGTATTTATCATCCCATCCATAGTCAATAAAATCTGAATACATTTGTTCTACTAATGATGTAGTAGGTACAAGTATTAATATCTTTTTATCTTTAAGTAGGTAGTTATAGAACCTTATTAGTGCATATATGATTAATGACTTCCCGCTAGCAGTCGGCGAAACTAACATTCCTCTATGATTACTCAGTGCGCATTGTATAGCATCAAGCTGATAATCTCTAATTTCTAATAATTTACCTTTTGATTGTGGTTTTAAAGATTTTACAAAGTCTTTTACTTTTTCTATATCTAAATTATCTGTATCATCTACATCATCAGCAATAACATATTCTATTTCATTTCTATCACAAAACTCTTTGATGTAAGATAATAGACCTACATATATTTTACCTGTCTTATCTGAAAATAATCTTATCTTACCATCCCACATTTTATTTCTATATGCAGGCATAAACTTATGACCAGGTACTTCAAAAGTAAAATATTGTACTAACTCGTAGCAGATACCAGGGTTATCGCATTCTACTTGTAAGTAAACTTCATTAAGTTTAGATATGTGAATTTTGTAATGTGCCTGGTTGTCCATAGTCACCTCTTAATAATATATTCCATGATATACTGATTCTAGTTTTATNAGTTTTTGTTACCCAATGTTGTAACCAACTAGGAAAAATTAAGCCTGTTCCTTTTTCTGCATCAAATCCTATCATNCCAGAGTTATCAAAATTNGTATATTTTAAATTAGGATGTAAAACANTTGNCTGTGGTCTTGGGTCAAAAAATTGTATTTGTGAACCACCCTCTAAATAATATACACCAGAGAATATATTATTAGAATGTGTATGTGGTGGATGTATNTCACCTNTTTTTAATTTGTTTGCCCACATACCTGTAAATTCTAATCTGTCATATAAGTATTCATATTTTTTACAAATACTTTCTGTAATTTTATAAATTGATTTTGTAAATTTAGGTATATGTCTAGATAGGTCATCTGTGGTTTGTATAATAAGATTATTTTCTTCAAACTTTTCCATGTCATTGAGTTCATCAATAACTAAATCACATTCTTGTTTATCCATATCAAATTCAAATTCATTTATGATAGTAGGAAATACTTTATGTTGTTTTACATCAACCATGATACAATACTCCAGCGTGTTCCTTTTGTAACTTCTTTAACTTCATGTGGAAACATAAAGTTTGAGGGAAAGATGATTGCATCACCTTTGTTTATATTTAATTCTAATTCTGACACGATAAACTGACCACCTTCAAAATCATCATTTAAAAATAATAAAACTGAGGCCTGTGGATATCCATATTGTTGACCATGACTGTGATGTATATTATCACAATGTAAACTCATATATCCACCTTTTTCATATTTGTTTACTCTAAAGTCTGTTGTTTTTTGTACAACAAAATTTCTTTTAGCTTTTTTAACTTCTTCTGCATATAAGTTTGCAACATCAGAAACAATAGACTTTAATGGTTCATAATAATCACTATCTTTACGAATCCATATCTCATCCATTTTAACTCTTTCTTTATCTGGTGATAATCCTTTATGGGTTGAGTATGTTGATTTACTATAATTAAAGTCTTCTTCAATTATAGCATTACATAATTCTTGACTGAGTATATTTTTATAATGTCCAATCCAGCGATAATAATTTTGCATTTCTATACTCTGTTTGTTTTGAATACTATACATGTTCTTAATTGAAAACATAATCTACTAATTGGTTGTGCTTGATGTGGTAAGTTAGCATCAAACATAATTATTCTGTTTCCTTTATTCACAAAATGTTTTTCTATTTCTGTTACATCATCATTGTAGATAGCAGTTCCACCACCCCAATCTATTTTCCAATCTAATCTAGGATAATAAATTAAAGTAACATCACCATCATCTCTGTGTATGTGTGGTTCTATTCCATAAGTGTGAGCATTTAAATATGCTCTTTCTAACTCTAATGTGGAATCTATATTTTTTATATTGTTCCAAATGGGCTCTATAAAATCATATCCATTCAGATTACATTCATCTATATTGTGTCCACAAAATATATGCCAGTGTTTTTGAGTTCCATTTGGTTTACTATCATAATCATATTGCCACTTTACTTCTTTCATTTGAAAGTCTATGAGTTGTGCAATATGTTCCTCTAGAAAATTATCAAAGTGTTTATACATATTGTTTCTCTAACTCACGCCATTGTTTTCTCATAGTTTGATATGTTTCATCTTTTGTAACTTTATCTCTTATTTTTTTAAAGATAGTTGCTGATATTGCTTTGTCACAAGTGAGTGCATCTTTTTCTTGTGGTTTTATATTTCTAAACTTATCATACTTTTTGCCATCTCTATGATTGGCATATCTCCTTGCTCTTGTAAATCCCATTTCTAAAAACTTACGACACATATCCATACCCACAAAATCTTTTTCTTTTTTATAATTTAAATACATGTGATATATTTGTCTTGAAGATTTTTCTGCTATGNTAGGTGTTTTAAATTTCCAATGTATACAGATATCATCTGTGTATGGTCTAACTAATAATACACCTTGTTCACCACGACCAATACGATATCTTGTATCATTTGGTTTAAAGTTTAATTTTTTATAATCTAGTTTATAATCAAATTCAATCATTACATTAATCCAGCTTCAAAGTTTTTCCATTGTATAGCATTCTTGATATCCCACCCTCTAGATGCGATAGATTTTAAAACACCATCAACATATTTGATAACTGTTTCTAGATATACTATTTTATTTTCTAATTTAATTATATCTTCATCTGATTCGATATAAACTGATAGGTCTGATTTAAGTACTTTTAAATCGAANGGTTTTGTTTCNTAAATNTTTGCNTCTGCTTTACCGCCATAGTATTCCCATTTNTCACGATAAAGTATTTTGTAATCACCTTTTGCTTTATACATCAATAACTCAAAGTTACTTTTTATCTCTAAGTATTTAGCATATAGTTCTTGGTTTTTTAAAGATTCGGTATCAAGTCTTTCATCATTTACTTTCAAGTCATTTGCGACTTGAACTTTTAGTTCATCTAAGGTCATATTCACTCCTTATCATTATATTGTTTAATTATTTATAGTGTATGTATTTCGTATATTTTATATTTAAAAGTCGCTGTCGCTGTAAGATAATCTACATCTGTTGTGTTTTGACTGTAATCTAATCCAGTTAAATTAGTAGGGAAAACATCAGCAAATCTACACTCTACAACAGGATTATTTTTGTTTGTTAAGATAGTCATAGTAGCGTCACTAAACATAGATATTTCTGGTGTTGACGCTTTTACTTGACCTATATCTTTACTTACACCTCTTGTCGCCACTTTAGTATTAGATGTCGTGCTTCTAAATGTAGAAAATTGACTTCTATCTTTTGGAAACCCAATACCTGTTAACCAGTTATGCATTTCAATGTAGTTTTCTAAATTTTCATCTACGATAAAAGATATGGTTAAGTCTTCATATGTTAGTTTATCGCCTAACAATGGTATATCTTTTAGTGGTGTGTTTAATACACCCTCACCTAAACTAATGCCTGGTATGTTAGCAGATGTAGTAAAGTATTCTACTTTAGGTAGTTGATTAATTAGAAAACGAAACTGTGTAG
>NZAU01000008.1 GCA_002686215.1 Candidatus Woesearchaeota archaeon | reverse complement strand
ATGAAGGACATTGATCTTATTTCTTTTTCTCAAGGACCTGGACTTGGGCAATGTCTAAGAAGGGGTGCAGTAATTGCAAGATCATTATCGTTATTATACGATATTCCGATAATTGGAGTAAATCACTGTGTTGCTCATGTGGAAATTGGTAAAAAATTATGTAATTTAAAAAATCCCGTTACTCTATACACTTCGGGAGCAAATACTCAAATAATTGCACAATCCAACGGTAAATATAGAATATTTGGTGAAACGATGGATATTGGTGTTGGAAATTTCTTAGATAATATTGGAAGATATATGAACTTAGGGTTTCCCGGCGGTCCAAAAATAGAAAAATTAGCTGAGAAAGGATCAAAATACATAGAATTACCGTATACGATAAAAGGTATGGACTTTAATTTTTCTGGTATTCAAAATAAAGTAAGACAACTATTAGAAAAAAACTCGAAAGAAGATATATGTTATTCTGTTCAGGAAAATGTATTTGCAATTCTGGTGGAAGCAACTGAAAGNGCTGTGGCTCATTTAAATTCTGAAGAAGTTTTATTGACTGGTGGTGTAGCAGCAAATAAAAGACTGGCAAAAATGATTGAAGATATGTGTAAACAAAGNGGAATTAAATATGGTATATGTCCNAGATCTGTTTCCGGAGATAATGGGGTAATGATTGCTTGGCAAGGAATAATTGAATACAATTCAGGCAAAAGACAAAAAATTATTGAAACTGAGATTGATGGATCTTGGCGAACTGATGACGTTAATATTATTTGGAATAACTAATTTTCCATATATAGACTTTTATATAACTAATAAAAAATTTTAGAATGCTTGGAACAGTTTATGGTAAGACTTCAACAACAAAATTCAAATTTATAGTTGAAGGAAATGTAAATAAATGGGATTATGTTGCCGTTAATCATTCAGAATTAGGTCCGATTTTAAATCAAGTATCTGAAATTGAAAAAGAGGGTGGAAAAACCATTGCTCAATGTCAAATTATAGGATACAGGACTGAAAGAAATTTCTTAAGNCAGCCTAGAACTCCTATGGAGCCCGGATCTGAAGTACATAGAGCNGAGGATGATTTGATAAAATCTATATTAGATTTGAGGATGAATGGTATATATTTGGGTAAATTACAAGGAAAAGATATTCAAGCTTATCTTGACCCAAAAAAACTTGTTACAAAACACTTAGCAGTTTTAGCAAAATCGGGAGCNGGTAAGTCTTATGCAGTTGGTGTTATACTCGAAGAATTATTAGAAATGGGATTACCGATTGTTATATTAGATCCTCACGGAGAATATTCTTCAATAAAATATGAAAATAAAAATTCTGAAGAGACAAAATATTTCAAAACTTTTGGAATTTCTGGAAAAGGATTCTCGAACAGAGTTATGGAATTTGCAGTTAATACTTCTGTAAATATTGATGCGCATCCAATACGATTGCCGATACCAAATGATTCTTTTGGATTAATGGAATCACTTCCATTTAAACCAACTGATGCTCAGAGAGGATTGCTTTATAATGTCGTTAATGATTTAGTTGAAAGAAAAGGAGTTTTTGAATTTGATGAACTTATAAAAGANCTTGAAATTGCGGAATCTACTGCAAAATGGAGATTAATTGGTGGAATTCAACAATTAGAACAAAGTAAATTATTTTCTCATGGATCAACAAATATATCTGACATCGTAAAGCCTGGGCAATTNTCTATAATTAATTTTAAGGGTGCNTCTAGCGAGATGCAAGAAATTGTCGCAAGAGGAATATTAAGTAAAATATTCGAGGAAAGAAAACGTGAAAATATTCCGCCGACTTTTATTGTTGTTGACGAAGCTCACAATTATTGTCCGGAAAGAGGGTTTGGTGAAACAAAATCATCTAGAATTATTAGAACAATAGCTGCAGAAGGTAGAAAATTTGGAGTGGGTTTATGTGTCATTTCCCAAAGACCTGCGCGTGTAGATAAATCTGTTCTTTCTCAATGTAGCAGTCAGATCGCTTTGCAAGTATCTAATCCGAGTGATTTGTCTGCAATATCTAAAAGTTTTGAGGGAATTACCTCAGAAGCAGAAAGTGAAATTAAAAATTTACCAATTGGTAAAGCAATGATTATTGGTGCAACCGATTTTCCAATATTTGTAGATATAAGAGTTAGAAAGTCTCAACACGGTGGTGCAGCAAAGTCATTTTCTCTTGGAGAGGCAAAAAAAGCAATTGTAAAGTCTGAATATAAAACAACAAATAATACAATTAAACCTGTTGAAAAAGATAAAGTGAATACTTCTTTTACTAATACAAATGAATTATTTATTTTTGAACCAAANATAAGTAGAAATGAACTAAATACTTTAGAGAAAAACGTTGATTCAGTTTCCTATGATTTACAACCAGTTTTATCGGCGATTGTATCAAAAAATAATCGTAATTTTCACTTGGTTTTTGACCGAAATAAATTAGGTTTATACAAGTTTGATGGGAAATTAACAAAAACTATGTTAACCTCCAATAGGAAATTATCGCCAATTCAAACAAAAATTTATAATTTAATTCATAAAAATACTCCTTTATCTGAAGTTTTTGTTAAATCNGGTTTATCATTTAGTGAATTTAATGATACGATTAATGGTCTATCNAATCAAAAAATTATTTCAATTGATAATAAAATGTTGAATAAGTTAGATTCTGGTTTCAATTTAGATAGATTTAACTTTCCTGTNAGGCCNAAATACAATAAATTATCTGGTAACTTAAAAGATTCAAAGATATCAGTTAATGAAATTAAAAATTACTTAAACGATAATGGATATAAATTAATGGCACACAGAGAAGCTTATATACCGTTTTTTAAAATAAAATCNAGTAACGGAATTAAAATTATAGATTCGATGTCATATAATTTAGAGTTATAGATACATTTATAAATATATAATCAAAGCAAATATTTATACTGATTCGTCAGTAGCTTAGAAAAATGGATGAAAATAGCGTCAAAAATGCATTGAAAGAATTACGTAAAGTAATTAAAAAAAGAAATTTTAAACAATCTATCGAATTAGTTATATCTTTCAAAGATATAGATATGTCTAAAACGGCAAAACTAGAACAATACATTAATTTACCTTCTGGTAAATCAAAGCCTTCAAAAATATGTGCATTGGTTGGTAATGAATCTGCAGACTCAGTAACTTCAGCAGACAATGTAATTCTAAGTTCAGAATTTAACAAGTATACAGAAAAAAGTAAAATAAAAAAACTAGCAAGACAATATGATTATTTTATTGCTCAAGCAGATATGATGCCGTTAATTGCTCAAACATTTGGTAGATATTTTGGTCCAATTAATAAGATGCCTAGTCCAAAAGCAGGATGTGTAGTTCCGGCAAGAACAAATATTGCTCCGATCGTTTCTAGATTAAGAAATACAGTTCAAATTGTGGCAAACAAAACACCATTTTTCATGTGTGGAGTNGGTAATGAATCACATAAAGATGAAGAATTAATAAAAAATATATTATCTGTTTTAAGTGCAGCTGAAAATACATTACCAAACGGAAGAAATAACATGGGAAAAATTTATCTTAAGAGTACAATGTCAAAGGCGGTGAGAGTATAATGAAAACAGAATACATTACCAGAGCATCAGGATCAAAAAAATCTTACGTAGATGANCTTACAAAAGAAATTGATGCATCCAAAGTAATTGCTGTAATTGACATGAATAATTTACCTTCAAAAGAATTACAAGGTATTAGAAAAACTGTTGATTCAAAATTAAAATTACGTATGGCTAAAAAAACNTTACTTAAATTAGCATTATCAAAATCAAAAATTAAAAATTCTGAAAAATTAATTGATCATTTAACAGGTATGCCTGCACTAGTATTATTTGAGAATGATTCATTTGATTTATGGAACTTATTAAAAGAAAATATGTCTGAATCTAATGCAAAAGCAGGGCAATCAGCACCTTTCGATATAATTATACCGGCTGGTCCAACTGGATTTGCACCAGGTCCAATACTTGGTGAGTTNGGTGATGTTGGAATTAAAGCAGGTATAAACGCCGGAAAAATAGAAGTTAAACAAGATTCCAAGGTAGTATCTGAAGGAGAAGAAATAAATGAAAAACTTGCTGCAATATTATCCAGATTGGGTGTAAAACCTATGAAAATTGGTTTAAATTTAATCGCAACATTAGAAGATGGAACAGTTTATTTAAGATCAACATTGGATGTAGATCCGGAAGAATATGTAGAAAAAATTAAATCTGCTTATTCGGACTCATTCAAACTTGCACTAGGAACAAATACCGTTACAAGTGAAACAGCAACACATATGGTTAGAAATTCAGAAATAGATGCAATTAAATTAGCATATTCACAAGATATACTTGTTGAAAAAACAAAATCTCTTCTTTTAGCAAAGGCAGAAGCAGAAGCTTCATCTTTAAAGAAAGAAGCAGATAAGGAGTAATTAAATGGAATATATATATGGCGCAATGTTATTGCACAAAGCAGGGAAAGAAATTACTTCAGAAGCATTAACTGCAACTTTGAAAGCAGCAGGAATTGATGTTGACGAAGCAAGAGTAAAAGCTACAGCTTCTGCTCTAAAAGACGTTGATATTGAAAAAGTAATTGCTGAAACTCAAATTGCAAGCTCCGCAGCTCCAGCAGCAGCTCCAGCAGCAGCTAGTGAAGCAAGCGAAGAAGCTCCAGCAGCAAAGGAAGAAGAAAAAGCTTCTGCAAGTGACGAGGAAGTTTCCCAAGGTCTTGGTGCGTTATTTGGATAATGCACCTTCCTCTTTGAGAGGGTAGAAATGATGGATATAGAAGGTCTAAATAGTAAGGCGAAAAAGATCAGTAATGATCTTAGAGAGCTAGGAACAAAGAAAGAGAAAAAATTCAAGGAAAAAAATAAACTTGAAAGTAATCTTAATAAGCTCATTAAAGAAGCCAATGAACTAAAATCTAAAAAATCCAAGCTGAGTAAAGAAATTTCAGAAAGTAAAAAGAACAGAGATAAATATAACAAAGAAGTTCAAATTGGATTGAAGGAATTAAAAAAAATTAGAGATCAATACCTTAAATCTAGAAAAAAGAACAAAAATTTTGATAAATTAAAGAAAGATTTAGATGCATTAAATTTTAGAATAGAAACTGAATCTTTATCTTCAAAAAAAGAAAAAGAATTGATGAAGCAAATAAATGAGATTAAAAAGGAACTAGAAGATACGGATAAAGATACAAAAACAAAATATAATAAACTTAGAAAAGATTTGAAAAAAATAAAAAAATTATCAGATAAATATCATAAAGATCTTCAAATAAAAGCTAAAGAATCTAGTGGAATTTTTGAAAGACTAACTGAAATATCGAAAGAAATATCTTCAATTAAAAAAGAAAAAAATCTAACAAANGTAATATTGAGTGGTTTGAAGGATCAAATAAATACTTTAAACACAAAATTATCTTCAGTCTTGACAGAGATGTCAAAGATTCCTGGAGCTGCAAAAAATGCATTAACTTTTACTAAGCCTAAAGATGAAAAAATTAAATTAAAATTAGGTAATAAACTGGATAAAGATGCAATATTAAAACTTCAAAAAAGGCTTATGAGGAAATAGTTTTAATCTTAATTATCATATAAATATATGACTAATTTAAAAAATTTAAAGTTAGAATTAAAGAAAAAAACTGATAAAAATCCTGAAAAATATTATCCCACTTCCGTTTTAGAAAATTTAGGTTTTAATAGATCAACTTGTAAAAAATGTAAAACAAAATATTGGTCAGTAGAAAAAAGAACTACTTGCGGTGAACCGGAATGTAATGATGGCTATAGTTTCATTAATAATTCTCCAACAAAGTCAAAATTAAGNTATATAGAAACTTGGAAAAAATATTCAAAACATATGAAAAAATTGGGTTATACTCCAATAAAANGATATCCTGTTGTTGCAAGATGGAGAGATGATACTTGGTTTACACAAGCATCTATATATTGTTTTCAGCCATATGTAGTTTCAGGACAAGTAAAACCTCCTGCAAATCCGTTGGTTATGTCACAGCCAAGTCTGAGGTTTAATGATATAGATAACGTTGGTATAACCGGGAGACACTATTCAACACATTTCCATCTTGGTCAGCATGCATTTGTTTCAAAGGAAGAGTATGATCAAGAAAAATACTTGTCAGATATAATATCCTGGATTAAAGATGGTGCAAAAATTCCTCTGGAAGAAGTTCAGTTTCATGAAGATCAATGGGGTGGAGGCGGAAATCTGGGAACTTCTTTAGAATACTTTTCAAACGGATTAGAATTAGGTAATCAAGTATATATGAAATATAAAATTACTCCTGGCGGATATAAAGATCTTCCAATCAACATATTAGATATGGGATCGGGTCAAGAAAGATATCCTTGGTTAACTTCTGGCAACCCGATAAGTTATGAGCTCACTATGCCCGATTCTGTTAATTACTTATATAAACAGTCNGGTATCAAGCCAAAAAAATCACTTTGGAAAAAATTTGTTCCTTTATCCGGGAAATTAAATATAGACGAGGTGGATGATATAGAAAAAACTTGGTCTAATATTTCAAAAAGAATTGGATATACNAAGGAAGAATTAAAAANTGAGATATATCCTGTTTCTTCTATTTATGGTATTGCAGATCATTTCAGAACTTTGCTTTTTTCAAGTACAGATGGTGCTTTACCTTCTAATTCTGGAGGCGGATATAATTTAAGATCNATCTTTAGAAGATCGATGGATTTATCTAATAAANANGNTATAANNTTTGATTATAAAAAATTACTAGAACTTCAATCAAATTATCTAAAACCNCAATATCCCGAACTGAAAAAAAATCTTAAAACTGTATTTAAAATTTTAGAATCTGAAGAAACAAAATATAAGAATAATATAAAAAATACAAAAAAATTGCTTAACAAAATAGTTATAGAAAAATTAACAACTTCAAAAATGATTGAATTATATGATTCNAAAGGNGTATCTCCTGAGCAGATTGAAGAAATTGCNAAAACTCAAAATAAAAAAATAAATATTCCTGCTGATTTTTACACAAAAGTTTCGGANAAACATGAAAAAACTATGAAAGTATCAGTTANAGAAGAGGATGAATCTGAAATTAAGGTAGAACCTACNGTTAAATTATTTTGGGCAGATGAAAAGTTGAGAGAATTTGAAGCTAACGTTCTTAAAATAATAGATAATAAGGTNATNTTAGACAAAACTCTTTTTTATGCTACATCCGGNGGTCAGCTTAATGATACAGGATATATAAATGGGTGTAAGGTTATGGACGTATACAACAACGGTCCACATATAATTCATGAAATGGAATCTATTAACTTTAAAGAGGGTGATATGATNATTGGTAATATTAATGACATTAGACGAACAAATACAATGAGACACCATACAGCTACACATGTGGTNGGCGGAGCAGCAAGAATTGTATTAGGAGATCATGTTTGGCAAGGCGGTTCTGATGTTAATCAAGANCGAGGTAGATTGGATATAACTCACTATGATACTTTAACAAAAAATGAAATAAAAAAAATAGAAAAAACTGCAAACAATGCAATAAGAGATAAAATACCTGTGATAAAAGAAATTTATCCCAAGGATCAGGCAGAAAAGAAATTTGGATTTACACTTTATCAAGGCGGATTTGTTCCAGGTAGTGAAATACGAGTTTTACATGTGAAAGGTTTTGATGCTCAGGCCTGTGGAGGTACTCATTTAGAAAATACAAAAGAATTGAAAAAAATAAGAATAATTAGTTCAAAAAAAGTTCAAGATGGATTAATTAGACTTACTTACGTTGCAGGAGAAGTTGCAAATAAACTTGAATCTGAAGAAAAAGAATTATGTAATTCTGTAATGAAGGCATTTGGATTTGAAGGTAACACCACTATTGAAAATATTGAAAATGCAGCAGAATATTTGAAAACACAGAAAAATCATTTACCAAAGACGATAATGAAATTCATCAATGAAACTAAAGAAATTTTTGAAAAAATGGATTTAACNCAATCTGAAATTAATGATAATCTAAGTTTTTACAATAATGATATTGAAAGATCTGTNGAAAAATTATTTACGCTNTGGAAAAAAACTAAAAAGCAATACAAAAAAATGAGAAAATAATAAGAGACAACTAATTAAATAAATTGTCCCATTCTCCGGCAGAAATCTTTTTTGAAGCTTTATCTGCAGGAATACCGTTTACTTTTATACCCATGGATTGGCAAATACCAACTAATTCTTTAACACGGGATTTAACTGTTTTACCGATTATTTTGTCTTTAACTTTTTCTGCAACATTTTTNAATTGATCTACAGAAATGTCAGCAACTAAATCTTTACCTGGCGCACCAGATCCTTTTTCTAAATTTATTTCTTTTCTTATTAATTCAGGTGTTCTCATTCTTCTCTCCCCTCTATACCAACAACTCTTACTGAGTCAAGGTTTAATGTAATTGGTATTGGAACAGCTGCTTCCAATAATTCTACAATTACTTCTGATTTTTGAGTATTTAATCTTGTAACTTTTCCTCTTTCGCCCTTAAATGGACCTCCGATTATTTCAACAATATCTCCTAATTGAATATCTACATTTTCNGGTTTGAATTCAATTAAATGTTCAATTGANGATAATTCNACTTCTCTTGTTAAAACTCCTCTGACGTATGGAACTCTGTATGAAATTTGTTGCACATCAGTCAATGAATCTGCTTCTATAAAGATATAACCAACTACTCCGTAAGGAGACAATAATGCGTGTACTCCATCTGCACGTTTAGCATTAGTAGATAATGCATCCATTACTTGTTGTTCTCTTCCAATTGCGGTTCTTACTGTATATATTCCCATTTTATGCTAATTTTGACATTAATTGAACAATAATAAATATTGTAAATCCAATTAATCCGATTACAATCATTCCAAGTCCAGTAACTTTTACTATGGCTTGAAATTCATTCATCTTTGGCTTTCTAGTAATAGCAAGGACACGTTTATATTCTCTTGCTTTTTTTCGAAGTATTCCCGGTATTTCCTTTAACTTAGGAATTTTAATATCATCCGGATTAAATTCGATAGGTGTAACCATATTATGAGATTTTAACTCTATTTATAAAACTTTTGAACACTAGTCAATAAACCTTATTCCAAAGTTATCTTCCATATCTTCTTGTCTCTTTTTNGAAAGGGTACGTTTTGGTCCAAATATTTGAGGAGATTTAACTCCTACAACAACTAACATTGTTCTAAGTGAATTTTGTAATTCTGGAGACAATTGAGCACCCCAGATTATTTTCGCGGAATTATCTAATCTNTCNGTAACAGCCTCTACAACTCTTTTTGCTTCATCAAGAGTCATATTTGGTCCACCAATAACATTAATTAATGCACCTGTTGCACCTTGAACTTCAACATCTAATAACGGATTATTAAGTGCTTTTTCAACAGACTCNACNGCACGATTTTCTGTATCGCTTTCTCCNAGACCTATCATAGCGATACCTCCTGAAGACATTACTGCTTTTATATCTGCAAAATCTAGATTAATTAATCCGGGTTTTGTAATAAGTTCAGCTATACCTTTAACTGCATTTGTTAAAATTTCATCTGCAACTTTAAATGCGGTATGTAATGGTAAGTCTGGTGCAAGTTCAATCAATTTATCATTAGGTATTAAAATTAAAGTGTCAACAAGGCCCTCTAGTTCTTCTAATCCGACCATTGCATTTTCATGTCTTAATACTCCTTCCATTTCAAAAGGCAATGTAACAACTGCAACAGTTAAAATTCCCATTTTTTTAGCTATATCTGCAACAACGGGCATACTTCCGGTACCTGTACCTCCGCCCAAACCACCAGTTATAAAAACTAAATGAGCTCCGCTTAATGCNTCNTTTATTTCTTTTTGAGATTCTTTTGCAGAATCTTTTCCGATTTGAGGGTCTGAACCTGCACCTAGNCCTTGAGTTAGATCTTTACCAATTAATATTTTTTTGTCTGCAGTNGTATTTAGTAAATCCTGAGCATCAGTATTTATGCCTACAATTTCTGCTCCTGTTACTCCGATTTCAGATATTCTGGCAATTGTGTTATTTCCTGCTCCTCCGCATCCAACTACTTTAATTCTTGCTTTCCTATTGGAAAGAATTTTTTCTAATTCTTCATCTTCGTTACTAAGCTTGGATATATTTTGATCTGAATATCCTCCGAAAGTATTTGAAGAATATTCTGTAGACGTGTTTGAAGAAGATTGATCATAATTACTAGAGCCGTAATCATTTGAGTTTTCTGTTGAATTATTATCATATTCGTTTGAATATGAATCGTTAGAATCATATTCGTTTGAATATGAATCGTCTTCTGAAGGTTTTTCTGCACCTGTGTTGAAGTCTATTTCGTTAGAATATTCGTCATATGGATCCATAACTATGAGAATTGAATGTTTTTTATAAACATTATTACACTAGTCAATAGTAATTTCTTTTATTTCAGGTACATATTTTTTAATTGTGGTTTTTAATAAATCAACAAACTTATCGCCAAGTTTTTCTTTATTTGCAATCTTAAATTTAACTTTTTTATCTTTAACAGTTAAATTTTCTGCTTTGAAACCAATTAATTCAGTTGCGTATGTTACTTTTTCTTTTAAATCAGAAATTAATTTAACAACTTTAAGCATATAATGTACTTCTTTACCCGAAAACGGATGATTATAATCTAAAATTACTCTACCGCCGTTAACAGATCTAACAGTTGCTCGTCTACCGTCAATATCTAATTGCATTCCAGTAACCGGATTTACCTTTCTTTCTCTTAATTTATTTATTGATATTAATTGTATTAAATTAGAGGCTCTTTTTCCAAAAGCATCTTCTGGCTTAAGATCAATTTCCTTAGATTCTCCAACCGTCATTCCAATAAGATTTTTNTCTATACCTTTNAGTAATTGTCCNGATCCAATAAATGCCCTCATTGGTTTATANGGAAAATCCTTTCTATAAATATTATTTTTTTTTGCTTCNGACTCGATTGTAAGATCAAATATTTCTCCNTCGTCNTTAAANGAACCNACAAAATCAAGTTCAATTAAATCGCCTTTTTTTATTTTAACCATAAANTTAATTTTGACTAAGGTTTATAATGTTTTTGAAGTTGTTCTTAACAATTTCAGTAATAATAAGNACAGATGAACCCATTANTANAACAATAATCCAGTCTATTCCTGCAAGGCTAACNGTTGAAAAATATTTTTGGAAGAACGGTAATGAAATTACAATATATTGTAATGCAGCAGAAGCAAATATTGCTAATATCAAGTATTTATTATTGAAAAATAATTCTTTCTGATGAAATATNGATTTATCTGTTCTGGAATTGAAAATATTGAATAATTGATAGAATACAATTGTTGAAAAGGCAATTGATCTAGCATAGTCTAATCCTTGATCAAGATAAGATACAAACAGAGTTAAAGTACCAATCATCATAATTATACCTACAAATATTGAGAAATGCCAGGTTGATTTGGATATTGCTCCAACATTAGATTTCATTGGTTTTCTTTTCATTATATCTTTGTCAGGNGGATCCATTCCTAATGCCAATGCAGGTAAACCATCNGTAAGAAGATTCATCCACAATATCTGTACAGCAATTAATGGNAATGGTAAACCNATNAGCAGTGCTGCAAATATNGCAAATATTTCTCCGATATTTGAAGAAATTAAATACCTTATAAAATTTTTAATATTATCAAAAATTCCTCTTCCNTCTTCAACTGCATCTATAATTGATGAAAAATTATCATTCATTAATATCATATCGGAAGAATCTTTGGCTACATCAGTACCTTTTATTCCCATTGCTATACCGATATCTGCTGCTTTTAATGCCGGAGCATCATTTACTCCATCACCGGTCATAGCAACGACATTGCCTTTTTTGTGTAGGGCTCTTACTATTCGTAATTTATGTTCTGGACTCACTCTTGCAAAAACATTACAATCCTTTAATTTAGATTTAAGTTCAGATTCATTTAACTTATCTAATTCTTTCCCGGTTATTGTTTGTTGATAATTTTCAAATCCAATCTCTTTTGCTATTGCTTTAGCTGTATTTTCATGATCTCCTGTTATCATGATTGTTCTTATTCCTGCCTCTTTACATTTTATTAATGCAGGACTTACTTCTGGTCTTGCGGGATCAATCATTGCCTGAAGCCCCAAAAATACTATGTCTTTTTCAACATAATTTGAAGTTAATTTCTTATTTCCGACATATTTATACCCGTGTGCTAAAACTCTGAGTGCATCTTCAGATAACTGATTAATTTGTTTATTTATCAATAATCTATCTTTCTTAGTAATGGGTTTTACAGAACCATTTAGGTAAATAAAATTACATTTTTTTAACAATATTTCTGGTGCTCCTTTAATGTATGCAATTTTATTTTTATCTTTTTTATATATTGAAGACATCATTTTTCTAGANGANTCAAAAGGTATTTCATCAACAAATGAATAATTCTTTAATTTAACTTTTTNAAGTCCNTATTTCCTTGCTGAAACAATTAATGCTCCTTCTGTCGGATCACCAAAAATTTTCCAAGTTTTACTTTTTACTAATCTAGCAGTATTACATAACATTCCGGAGATTAAAGTTAATTCTAAATTCTTCTTTATTTTTGAAAGTGTGTCACCTTTTATTGAAAATTTTCCTTCGGGATTGTATCCGGTACCAGATACTTCTATTAAAGTATGATTTGTATATATTTTTTTAACGGTCATTTCATTTTTAGTTAATGTNCCTGTTTTATCAGAACAAATAATATTTGCACTACCTAGTGTTTCAACGACNGGTAATCTTCTAACAATTGACTTGACCTTTACTAATTTTGTTAAACCAATNGCTAATGTTATAGTTACGACTGCNGGTAAACCTTCGGGTACTGCTGCAACAGCCAAAGAAACTGAAGTTGTAAACATTTCTATTAATGTTTCTCCCTTGAATAGACCAACAAAAAAAACTGCTACGGAGATTCCTATTGCTGCTATACCTAAATTTTTAGCAACAACATCTAATTTTTTCTGAAGGGGCGTTTCAGGAGAATCTTGTTCNTGTATGCTTTTAGCAATTTTACCAATTTCAGTATTCATACCTGTAGAAACAACAACTGCTATACACCTACCTCTNGCAGCAGTAGTATTCATGAAGATCATATTTTTTTGATCAGCTATTGATATATTCTTTCCAATTAATATATCGGATGTCTTATCGACTGGTGATGATTCCCCAGTTAATGCAGATTCGTCAACAGATAAATTCGAACACCTGACTATTCTAGCGTCTGCAGGTATTCTATCGCCCTCTTCTATAACTATTAGATCGCCGGGTACCAATTCAGAAGCATCAATTTCTTTTTCGGTAGAATTACGGATAACTTTGGCCTTTGTTGAAGATAGCTTTTTTAGAGATTCTATGGCTTTTTCAGCTCTGTACTCTTGAAAAAAGCCCAATAAAGCATTTAAAATTACTACTAAAAAAATAACGTAAGCATCAATTAACTCTTTCAGATAGTATGAAATTGCTCCTGCAAAAATTAATAAAATGACTAATGGTGATTTGAATTGAGAAAATAAAAGTTTCAGTGTTTTGAAATCTCTTTTTTTTATCAACTTATTCGGACCNAATTTTTGAATTTTTGAATTTATTTGATTTGAATTTAATCCATTTTCTGAAGACTTAAATTCATTATAAATTTTTGATATATCTTCAGAATAATAATCCATATATTTTCTGTATGTGAAGTTATTTAATCATTATGATAACCTTTATAAATTTCTTAGATTTAGGAATAATGGGACTGTAGCTCAGTCTGGAAGAGCGCTCGACTGAAGATCGAGGTGTCGCTGGTTCAAATCCTGCCAGTCCCATTTGTCTCTCTTCGTCTTTTTGACCCTCCTTAACCCCGAGGAGAGGGACATAATTAACTTTTTAAACGTATATTGAAGCAATTTAATTAGGCCAAGGTCGCATAGCCTGGTATTGCGCAGGATTGCTAATCCTGTCCCATTGGGATCGCGGGTTCAAATCCCGTCCTTGGCGTTTAATTTTTATAGTAATAACTAATAATATTTCATGGTAAAAAAAGTAAAAAATAACTTTGGTTTACTTAATTTAGCAATAATATTATATTTTGCATTTAGAGGTCCGCTTTCTAGTTTTGTTCCATATGAATTTAATCAATATTTTGGGCTTATGGGCCCATTATTCACAGAATATTACAACTTAACATTATTTTTATTTCACTTNATAATATTTATTTTAGCATTAATTATCTCTGTGCCATCATTACAAAATCTTGTTAATTCAAAATACAAACTTAATATNACTAATAAAAATTTATTATACTATGCATTGGTTTTATTTATAATAAGAATTATTGGATTGATAGTTATTGGAAAGTCGCAAAATTTAATTTAAAAAAAATATACCCAAAATATTGAAACTAATATTGAAGCATAAATTAAATATTTTGAATTTCCAAACAGAATTAAATCTTTTTTAGTCATCTGATCTACCTACTGTATATTGTTGTTGTATTGATTCATAATCCTCAATATAACTAATTAATTTAGCACTATTTGTCTCAATATCTCTAACTAAAGTTGCATTTGTAATTGCCGAAATATATTTTTTTGAATTTAATTTATTTATTAATTCATATTTCGATATGTCTCGCTCATTAATGACACAAATTTTGGAATCATTGGTTGTTATTGCGAAGTCAAGTAATGAACTATCATAAGATTTATCTAAATCATATAGAACTTTTAGATAAAAATCTCCTAGTTTGAAATATGGAAATGCATTGTCAGCTATAATCTCTAAAGACATAATATTTATTATTTTTTTATTTTATATATTTTCTCAATTGCAACAATAAAGTGGGCACATTCAAAGGTGGACAAATTATGAAAGTTATATCTTACCAAAAAATAACTCCACGCCACTACTTCAAAGCACGAATAAACATGATTATGGCTGCTCGGTTCCCCGCCTGACCAGGTTCTCAAAATTAACCGCCAAGGAAGGCAACGCTTCGACATTATTTATTGGGGATATAGCATACAGTCAATGCCTCCCAATGAACTTCGACACTCTGGTATATAGAGTTACAACGGCGCCTAACCCGCCTGTCTAGCCCATATTTTTTCATTGATTTTAGTTTAAAAATATTATTAATTTTCAGATTCTAAGTATTTGGTTAGTTCTTTACCCATTTTTTTATTGTTTAATTTAATAAAATCAAAATAAGGATAAAAATTTTTAATTAATGCCCTCGAGGAAGTATGCATTTTTTTAGATATTTGATCCGAAATTCCTTTTGCCTTTTTTCTTTTTGAAGCGTATCTATAAATTTTCATTAATAATTCTGGTCGTTTGTAACTTGATATTGTTTGAGATACTTCTTTTTTTGCTTGTTGTACTCCNGATGTGGAATAGATATTACGGTATCTTGCCAAATTATAATTCTGATTTCGAGATATTCTCGAATTAAATATATCGCTATCAGATAATGAAATATATGCTTCTTTTAGTGAATTTTTATCAAAATATTCTTGATGNAAATTTTGATCAATCCATAAAATATACTCNGAATTATCTACTTTTAAATCATTAAANACNGATANNGCCAATTTACTGTCAAAAGATTTTAGTGTAATCTTNACTGAATAAAAAATAGATTCATCACGTTCTCTGTATAGATCGTAAATATCTTTATTCATAATTTCTGATTTATCGTTTATTATTACTTCTANATCCATTAAAGCCGAACGAACNTCTCCCTGTGCTCTTGCAGCAATTCTCTTTAATACAACAGGTTCAACTTTTACTTCTTCNTTAATACATATNTTTGATAGNTATTTTTCAATTTCNTTATAATCTACTGGATTAAATTGAATTAATTCGCAATAATTTCTAAGAGTTTTATATTTTTTATTCCATGGATCATTTGCNGTTATAATAATNGGATATCTTGTATTTTTTATAATTTCAATTAATGCTTTTATACCTCCNCGATCTGAAGAACTAAAAGATTCTAATTCATCAATTAAAATTATTTTATCNCCTCCAAATAANGATGGTTGAGTTGTGATGGGCCTTAGTTTTTCTAGAATTTTTTCTTTATTTCTNGTTGATGACGGAGGTAATTCAAATAACTCAAAATTATTTTCTGTNGCAAAAACTCTTACAGCCAGACTTTTGCCAATTCCGGTATCTCCATAAATGATAGAAGCGTTTTTTGATTTTGATTTTATAAATCTGCCAAGCTTTACAATTCCGGAATATTGTCCAACAATTTCATTAAGTTTTTTTGGTATATATTTTTTAATAAGCATACAAATCTTACCTAATTTGATTTATATATTTGTGTTTAGTTGTCTCTTCAAATTAGATAGTTGATTTGAAAGTAAGTTTATTTTTTTATTTTGTTGATTAATTATATCAAATAAAGGTTCATCATTTTTGAATATATCAACAATTTCAAAAAATAGTTCACGATTACGTGAAGCATATTCAAGTAGAGATTTAGTTGTTAACATAATCTAAACCTCTAATTACTTGTCCAAATATATTTTCAACTTGCTTTTTATCCATTAAATTTGGATCTACGTTATATATTTCATTTAAAGTCCTTGGCAAAAGATTTACTTCTGACAATTCTAAGTAACCTTTTCGAAAAAAAGTTTTTCCAAACAAATTCAAAGTTTTCATAAGATTACTAAAAAAATTTTACTATATAAGGGTCGTAAGAACTTGTCTAATGTCCAGTATTATTAATTAGCTCAACTTCAAATATTAATCTTTTACCTGCTAAAGGATGATTAAAATCAACTAAAACACTATTTTCTAAAATTTTAAGTATCATACCGGTTGTAACTTCTCCAGATACCATACCGTGAACAGTTACTCCTTCTTCAACACCGCCTTCAAAATTGCTCATTGGAAAATCTCTAATCAGCTCTTCATGATATTGACCATATGCGTGTTCCGGAGGTAGTTCTATTCTTCTCAATTCTCCAAGGGACATCCCGGTAACACCTTCACTAAATCCCGGTATTACTTCGTCAGAACCAATTACAAATTGTATTGGATCTTTTCCTTTAGAAGTATCAAAAACTGTGCCGTCCTCG
>NZAU01000100.1 GCA_002686215.1 Candidatus Woesearchaeota archaeon | reverse complement strand
CAGATAAGAACAAAACTAATCAGTTGTTGTTGTATAAACACTTTATGGCAAAACAATTAGAAATATCAGAAGATAAAATAGATGTTGAATATTTAATATTAAAGAGAAGATTATATGAAAATATGATGTATCCACAGAAAAGAATTCAGGCGTTCTCGCCAGCAAGTGGAAAACCAAGTGTTAATAAGGTTATGAATAGGTTACAAGAGTTCATAGATGAGTGTTATGATGACAAAGGTAAGATTATTGCACACGACTATGAAAAATGTGAAAAGCATTTAAAATGCAGAAGTTGTAAGGATTTATAATGACAGAACCAAGTTTAAGAATTAAAGTAACAGATTTTTTAGCAACAGATTTTGAACAAGAAGTTTTTCAAGAGTTGATGAAAATCAAACAAATGGATTACCTAAGTGGTGTTCCATTTCCATTATATTTTTGGTATGATAGAGAAACAGAAATGGTAGATTTAAAAACTCTCGAACCATTCATTAAGTATTGGAAAACTAATGGTCAGTTTAATACTAAAATAATTATTATTCCAGAATTAACAGATGACCAAAACCATTTTATCACTTATGATATCAGACCAAGGGGTGTAAAACCTGCAAACAAAGATTATATGGAAAACTTTAGATTTGCATACGAATATGACAATCCAAGAGATATTATAAATGGGTTAAAGCATTTCATAAAAACATACGAGTTCGTTAATAAAGACGAATTAAATCCGGAACCTATCAGAAAACAAAAACGAAACGACTAATGAAGATAGCAATTATCGGAAGTCGTACTTATAGTAATAAAACAAAAATGAAAAGTTTTATGTTTCGACTAAAAATGGAACATCCAGATGTAGAAATCATAGGTGGTGGTGCCAAAGACGGAGCAGATAAATATGCAAAGAAATTTGCATTAGAATTTAAAATACCTTATAGTGAGTTTCCACCACAACACGAACCACATAATATGTATTGTGTAATGGAAGCTTATAACTATGGAAAACCATATAATGTCGGTTATTATCACAAACGAAATAAAGACTTAGTTAAATATTCTGATAAAGTGGTGGCATTTGTAAAAGACGGAGAGATTACCAAAGGAACAAGGTCAGCGTTAGAATATTGTGAGAAAATTGAAAAAAAATATGTTATTTTAGACTAAACAAACTATTTATATATACATATATACAGAATTATGAAAGAAGAAAAATTAACATCAGTAAAAGTCATTGACGAACTCTACAAGAAATTTAGAGAAAAATCTATCCGAGATGACTTTTCATTACAGAAATTAGTAAATCGCAGTCTTGATTTGTTCGTATATGATGATGAGTTCCAAAAGAAAATTTTGGAATATGACAATTTAGAAGAAAGTGGTTCAAAATATTAAGAGGTTTCAATGGAATTACCAAAATTAACAAAGGTTTCAGAAAATAAAAAGAAAAAGGTTATTATATTCTCAGACGACTTGCGTATGTCAAGTGGTGTCGGAACAATGACAAGAGAGATAGTTATGGGCACTCTAAGTGAGTATGATTGGATACAAGTGGGTGGTGCTATAAAACATCCTGATGCTGGCAAAGTTGTAGATATGAATAATGTTGTCAGAAAAGAAACAGGTGTAGAGGACGCCAATCTAAAAATATTTCCAGTCAACGGCTATGGAGACCCAAAAATTCTAAGATATTTATTAAAAAATGAAAAGCCAGACGCAATAATGATTTACACAGACCCGAGATTTTGGACTTGGTTATATCAAATGGAACACGAGATAAGACAACAATGTCCTATCTTTTATTATAATATTTGGGACGATTTACCTTATCCAAGGTGGAACGAACCTTATTATGAAAGTTGTGATTTGATTATGAATATTTCAAAACAAACACACAACATAGTTCAAAATGTATGTCAGAACAAACCAAGAACAGATTGGGACTCAACATACATACCACACGGAATAAATGAAAAATTATTTTATCCGGTAAAAAATAAAAAAGAATTAGCAGAGATGAACAAAATGAAAGGTGAGTTATTTCAAGGAAAAGATGTTCAGTTTTGTATGTTCTATAATAATCGCAACATCAGAAGAAAAATGACATCAGATACAATTATGGCATTTAGAGAGTTTGCTTATGGACTTCCAAAAGAGGAACGAGATAAAGTCGCTTTTGTTTTACACACACAGCCAGTAGACCAAAACGGAACAGATTTGCCAGCAGTTGTTCAAGAATTATGTCCTGATTTAAACATAATATTTTCCACCAATAAATTAGAAAGTAAACATCTGAATTATTTATACAACATAGCAGATGTAACGATTAACTTAGCATCCAACGAGGGATTTGGATTGGGAACTTGTGAATCATTGATGAGTGGAACACCTATTATTGTTAATGTTACGGGTGGTATGCAAGACCAATGTGGATTTAAAGTAAATGGAGAATATCTAACTTATAAAGATTATGGAANNATTGGTTCTTTACACGATTGGAGATTATGGCAAGACAACAAAGCTCTAACTCACGGAGAGTGGGTAAAACCAGTATGGCCTAAATCAAGGTCATTACAAGGTTCACCACCAACACCATACATTTTTGATGATAGATGTGATTGGGTGGATGCTGCAGAATCAATAAAACATTTTTATAATATGTCAAAAGAAGAAAGGCAAGAGTGTGGTTTTAAAGGACACGAGTTTGTATCAAGTGATGACGCACAAATGTCAGCAAGACATATGTGTCAATTNTTTATAGACCATATGAATACTGCTTTTGAAAAATGGACACCAAGAGAAAGNTATGAGGTATATAAAGTATGATGAAACCACTTATATTAGTAACAGCGCCAGTTGAAACTCGTAGTGGATATGGAAACCACGCAAGAGATATTTGTAGAGCACTTATCGAAAGTGATAAATATGATGTAAAAATTCAATCAGTTCCTTGGGGTTCAACACCACCAAACGCTCTTGATATGAATGACCCAAGTCATAAAGAAATACAGAAAAGAATTTTAAGAAAACCAGAACTACCAAAACAGCCAGAACTTCATTTACATATCGTAATACCTAATGAGTTTAGACCATTTGCTAAAAAGAATATCGGTATGACCGCTGGGATTGAAACCACAATACCACCAGCAGAGTGGATTGAGGGTTGTAATCGTATGGATAAAGTTATATTCACATCTGAATTTTCTAAAAAAGGTTTCGTAGATATTAAGTTTGACAAACTTGACAATCAAACAAAACAAAAANTTGGTGAGGTCAGATTAGAAAAACCAAGTGATGTATTGTTTGAGGGTGCGGATACCAACATTTTCAAAGAAACAANAGAAATNTCTGATATGATGAAAGATAAATTTACAAATATCAAAGAGGACTTTTGNTTTCTATTCGTAGGACATTGGCTACAAGGTAATCTCGGTGAAGATAGAAAAGATATCGGTATGATGTTAAAGACTTTCTTTATGACATTTAGAGATATGAAAAATCCACCAGCTTTAATATTAAAAACAAGTGGTGCAAGTTTCTCAATAATGGATAGGGAAGACTTGAAAAAGAAAATAAGTCAAGTTAGAGATACCGTAACAGCTCAAAAACTACCAAATGTTTATTTACTACACGGAGATTTAACCGATGAAGAAATGAACGAAATGTATAATCACCCGAAAGTGAAAGCACATTTAACATTCACACACGGAGAGGGTTTCGGAAGACCATTATTAGAAGCTTCATTTAGTGGTAAACCAATCATCGCACCAATCTCAACAGGTCAAGCAGATTTCTTAGATAAAGAATATACGGTAGAGATACCACACGTTATGACAAAAGTTCCACCAAATGCATTTCCAAAAGAATACTTAACACCGGACTCACAATGGTCTACGGTAAAATATGCTATCGCAAGTCAATTGATGTTAGATGTATTCAAAAGATATGATAAATACAAAGTTCGTGGTAAAAAACAAATGATAGTCAATCGTGAAAACTTTTCATTTGAAGCTATGAAAAATAAATTAGTTGATATGGTTGATAACATCATAAGTGATGTTCCAAAACAGGTCGAACTGAAACTACCAACACTTAAAAAAGAACCAAAGAAACTTAATTTACCAAAGTTAAAAAAGGGATAGTATGGCAGAAACAAAAATAACTTGTCCACATTGTTTAAATGAACAACATTGTTTTGAAGAAAAAGTAGATATAGAAAACTTCAGTTCATATATTTGTTTCAATTGTGGATTTATGAGTAATACAGCTTACAAAAGAGATAGTGAAGCGTTAAAGAAAATGGAAAGTACATCAACAGAATTGATGAAAGATATAAAATTCTTTGATTATGAAAGAGAAATCTTTTGGTTTCCAACAATTCTAAATATGGGTAAATTTGGTATGATTTATCCTGAGGGTAAAAAAGATAATTGGAATTGGAAGTTAGCNGAAGTTCGTGAATTATCAGAAGATGAGAAAAAAGACCCGATGTATGAAGGACACGAACACACATTAGATATTGAAAACGCAGAAACTTATGGACAACACGAGTTTTTAGACGCTTGTAAGAAAATGGGTATCGTTAAAGACTTATGAAGAACACTAATTGGCAATTAATACAAGCTGGACAAATAGTTCAATTTACATATAGGAATATGAAAGGTGAGAGTTCAAGAAGAACTGCTTATGTTTTGGCACCAAGATATAAATATAGAAAACAATCTACTCGCCGTATCGTAGAGTTTTTCATAGGATTAGAAATAGAAAATACAGCAAAACAATCANTCAATCCNATNGNNNTNAAACAAATGTTTGAANANATNAATGATTNNTTTGAAGANNCAGATNNAAATGCAGACTANACAGANGANAGAGNAATCAATAGAATATATCAAGGTCTGAAAAAATTTTTAGATGGAACACCTATATTCAGAACATATTTTTTACGAGAGTGTAGAAAAAGAAGAGTTTTTTTGATTGAAGATAGTAAAGATTTGATAGGTCAAACACTTGGTAGAGTTGTAGATTTAATTTTAGAAGATAAGAAAGACGCACTTGAAAGGGCATTACCAGATGAAGATTAGTTATGGAATAACCGTATACAATGAACATAAAGAATTAGATAATTTATTATTTCATCTATCTAAACACATTAGAGAAGAAGATGAAATCGTAGTTACACAAGACACATCAAAGGTTGGTGATAAGAGTATCGTTCAAGATGAGTTTTATGCTCTTGAAAAGGTATTGGAAAAATATGAATATGGAACTTATTTTCAACCAAGACAACTAAAAGTAAATACATTTGAGTTTAGAAAAGACTTTGCAGCACTAAAAAATTATACAAAATCACATTGTTCAGGTGATTACATATTTCACATTGACGCAGACGAAATACCAAATGAAATATTGTTAAAACAATTACCAACAATCTTGGAAATAAACGATACAGATTTAGTATGGGTTCCAAGAATNAATATTGTNAATGGTATNACAGATTTTCACTTAAATCTTTGGAAGTGGAGAACAACAGAACAAGGGTGGATAAACTTTCCAGATTATCAAGCGAGAATATTCAAAAACACAGATGAAATAAAATGGGTCAAGCCAGTTCACGAAGTAATAGACGGAGCAAAAACTTATTCACATTTACCACCACACGAAGAATTGACTTTGAAACACGTCAAGGAAATCGCAAGACAAGAAATGCAAAACAAACTATATGAGGACATAATATAATGAATATAATGGTCACAGGTGGAGCAGGATTTGTAGGAACAAATCTTATCAAAAGGTTATTAAAAGACGGACACAATGTTGTAAGTCTTGATAACTACTCAACAGGTAAAGAAGAAAATCATCAAGAGGGTTGTAAATATGTTGACGCAGACATTAGAGATGTGATTGATTTTGATTATTTTATGGAAGATGTAGATGTAGTTTATCATCTTGCAGCACTCGCAAGAATACAACCATCATTTAAAAATCCAGCCAATACATTAGAAGTTGGTATATTAGGAACTATGAATATCTTAGAATGGATAAAAGAGAAAGAAAACAAACCAAGAGTGGTATTCGCAGGTTCATCATCAGTTCATAGTGGTATGATGAAAAATCCATACACTTTTTCAAAGAGTGTAGCAGATGATATGTGTTTGTTGTATAAGAAACATTTCGGAGTAGAGGTATCAATTTGTAGATTTTATAATGTATACGGCCCACACCAATTGACTGAGGGTGAGTATTGTACGGTGGTTGGTATATTTGAAAATCAATATGGAAACAAAGAACCATTAACAATTACGGGTGATGGATTTCAAAGAAGAGATTTTACACACATTGATGATATTGTTGACGGATTAATTTTAACATCTGAAAATGAAACTTGTTGGGACGAAATAGAATTAGGTAGAGGAGAAAACTTCTCAATCAACGAGTTAGCTGATATGTTTAACACAGACATTAAATATATTGATGAAAGACCAGGTGAGGCGAGAGAAACTCTTTGTAACACTTTGATAGCAAAAAGATTAATCGGATATGAACCAACAAGAAATATAAAGGATTACATAAAAGAGGTTATAAATGAGTAAATATTTGGTGTATATGGTTGCAGTTAATCACAACTCATCAAAATTCAAAAATTCAGACTATTCTCAATATAGTATAAAAAGTTGGGAAGCTTGGTGTAAAAGAAGAAACATAGATTTTGTAGTAGTTGACGAACACAATGATAAATATTCTTTTCCAATATGGAACAAACTTGATGTTTGTGATGTAGGGAAAGACTATGATAAGATAGCGATAGTCGATAGTGATACTATGNTACATTGGTCAGCGCCAAATATTCTTGAACATATTGAGAGTGGAGTTTATGGTGTTCAAGATAACGCAAATCTAAGATGGTTAAATGAGAGTGTTGGTAATTATGGTGGAGAGTTCTTTTCAGATTTCAAAATAAACTTAGATAAATACATTAACGCTGGGGTTATATATCTTGACAAAGAATCACTATCAATTTATGAAAAGTTAAGAGATTTTTATTTTGAAAATAGAGAGAAACTTGATAGTTGGAATAAAGGTGGTGGTAGAGAACAGACATTATTTAACTTCTTATTACAAAAAAATAACTATGATATAAACTTATTATCGCCCGAGTGGAATATGTTTTCTATGCACAAAAAAGAAATGTTCAGTTATAATTGGCAAGACACAGACGGAGGAATAGCAGGTAAAGACACAACACCACATTTTATAAAATATAGTTGGGTCTGGCATTTCACGGGTTTTCCAATTGAACAAAGAACAAGTATTATGAAACAGACTTGGGATTTGGTTGGTTATTTATATGAGGGGTATGAAGAATGAAAAAGAATATAGTATTCATAATCGCAGTCAAGAAAGACGGACAACTCAAACCAGAATACGAAATAGGTATTGAAAGTTGGAGAAGGTGGTGTAAGAAAAATGATGTAGAATTGTTTTTATTAGAGGAGCCAGTTTTACCAATGGAAGATATGCATATCATCTGGCAAAGATATTTCTTGTTTGATATTTATGACGCAAATGAAATTAANGCAAATCAAACTTTAATGGTGGACGCAGATACAATTATTCATCCAGATTGTCCAAACTTTTTCAATGAAACAGAAAACAAGTATTGTATGATACACGACGACGGAAGTTATGATTGGATACTTCGTGGTATGGAGCACTACTCTAAATATGTTTATGATGGGGCCTGGTTTAATTATTGGGAGTATGGAAATAGTGGGTTTCAGATTGTAAATGATTCACACAGAGATTTCTTTCAACATATGAGAGATTTTTATTTTGAAAACATTGAGAAT
>NZAU01000099.1 GCA_002686215.1 Candidatus Woesearchaeota archaeon | reverse complement strand
GCATTAGATGATTGTATAGCATTTGAATTATACTATGCACATTTTGACCATGATGATATACAAAGAGAAACAGTAGGTGAATTAAAAGAACCTATAACACCATATGACGCTACAAGATGATATTTTTCAATTCGGCATGTGTAGATGATTTTTTTGAAAATCCTGATGAAGTCAGAAAATGGGGTTTAAGTTTACCTAAAGATAATACTGTAGGTAATTATCCTGGCGTAAGAAGTAAAGAGTTAGGTGAAGTAAACTCTATGTTCAAACAAAACTTGATGAATAAATTATTTTCAATTTATTTTAACGAAGACGGTATAAATGTAAAAAGAGCAGAGTGTTTTTTTCAAGAAGTAAAACCATTATCAACAGAAGTATGTAATATGATGAATAGAGGTTGGGTACATAATGATGGATATAATTGGAGTGATGATATAGATAATATACAAATTGACCGTGGTTTTGCAAGTGTTATATATTTAAATCCCAATCCTGTATTAGACACAGGTACATCTATATTTGAACAAAAGAAAAATACTAAATGGACTAGAGAGTGGTATGAGGAATTTGATGAAATAAAAAAAGATTTATATTTAAATAGAAAACCTATAGATGAAAATAGATATAATAATTTGATAAGACAAAATAATGAAGACTTTATTGAAACAATAAGATATAATAATGTTTACAATAGAGCAATAACTTACGACATTTATGATTATCATTGTGCAAATAGTTATTATACAGAAGAAGAAAGACTTACCATAGTTTGTTTTTTCTATGGTATAGGAGTGGATAAATATCCTTTAGATAGAATTAGAAACATTAGTACAAAGATATGAAAATTATAGCAGGACCATGTCAATTAGAATCTTCTGAACATGCAATAGAAATTGCTAGTGCATTGCATGAGCTATGCACAAAGTATGATTTTGAATTTTATTTTAAATCATCTTATGACAAGGCAAACAGAACATCAATACATGGTAAAAGAGGACCAGGTATATTTCAAGGTATACAATGGTTGTCAGATGTGAGAGATGAAGTAGGTTGTAAAGTATTAACAGATGTACATGAGACATGGCAAATAAAAGAAATAATTAGTGTTGCAGATGTAATACAGATACCAGCATTTTTGTGTAGACAAACAGATTTGATAGTTAGAAGTGTAGAACTTGCAAGTCTAACAGACAAAGTAGTTAATATAAAGAAAGGACAATTTTTAGCACCTTGGGATGTAAAAGGTATTTTATCAAAGACAGGCACAGAGAATGTTTGGATTACAGAAAGAGGTACAAGTTTTGGTTACAATACATTAGTAACAGACTTTACAGGTATACAATACATGAGAAATGAATTTGATGTGCCAATAATATTTGACGCTACACATTCTGTACAAAAACCAGGTGGTAAAGGTAATTCATCAGATGGTAATAGAAGTTATGTACCTGGTTTAATTAGGGCTGCTGTTGCACAAGGTATAGATGGTGTCTTTATGGAATGTCATCAAGACCCGGACAATGCACCGAGTGATGGACCTAATATGATAAGAATGGATAATGTAGAAAAAGTATTTGAAGAAATATTAACATACGAATATAAAGAATGATTGAAAAAATTAAATTAAATACCACAGCAATATTAAAACCTTTTAAGTATCATAATGAAATGAAAGATACACTTATGTCCATAATTGAAACATCTTATTATGAAAGCTTAAGTTTAAAAGATAGTAATTGTGGAGATGAAATATCTAGGTTAGATTGGTCAAAATATCCTGATTTTAATAGAGAATGGGTGAAGTATATAAAACCTAGACTACAAGAACACTTTGAGATTTGTGCTGATGACTTAAATTATAGGGGTTGTAGAATAAAAGGTTTATGGTATCAACAATATATAAAAGATAATATACATGACTGGCATATTCATGGCGACAATTATACAGGTGTTTATTACCTAGAATTGCCAGATGATACACCTAAAACAGAATTAATTGACCAATATAATAAAAAAATTACTATTGACGCTGAAGAAGGAGACATTGTAATATTTCCTAGTTTTATAATTCACAGAGCACCTAAAGTAAAAAGTGATAGTAGAAAAACAATTATATCATTTAATTTAGAGTTTGAGGATTGCAAAGAGGTAAAGTTATGATTGATTTTTATTTAATATGTTTTGGTATTGCATTAGGCATTTTAGTCTTTTGGGCTGTAGGTGGTTATGATTAATGTATTCATAGGTTATGATAGTAAAGAAAAGGTTGCATTTAGTGTACTTGCATATAGTATATTAAGAAACAGTACAAAACCTGTTACGATAACACCTGTCTATCTACCTAATATCAAAGATGATTTTGTAAGAGAGAGAAATAATTTATCATCAACAGAATTTTCATTTAGTAGATTCATGGTACCTCATCTTATGAACTACAAAGGGTGGGCAGTATTTATGGATTGCGACCAACTTATGTTAGGTGATATTGCAGACTTATGGCGTATGAGAGATGATAAGTATGCAGTACAATTATGCAAACATGATTATGAACCTGAAGAAGATAAAAAGTTTTTAGGTCAAGTACAAACAAAGTATGAGAAAAAGAATTGGTCATCATTTATGTTAATGAACTGTAAGAAGTGTAATGAACTTACACCAGACTATGTTAATAGTGCAACAGGTCTACAACTACATCAATTTAAATGGTTAGAAAGTGATGAACTAATAGGAGATTTACCGTTAGAATGGAACTGGTTAGTAGATGAACCAGGTTATAACACTAAATCAAAAGTTAATAATATTCATTTTACAAAAGGTGGTCCGTGGTTTAAAGAGTATGCAAATTGTTCTTATTCAGAAACATGGAACCAGTATCATGAAGAATGTTCGTGGATAGAAAGATGATACAAGGATTCGGCACAAGAGAAATAACAGACCAGATAATAAGAGCATTTGTTAAAAGTGCAAATGGTGTTATGCATGAAAAANNNAAAGTAGTAGGACAATATGAACAAACAGAATGGCCTACATTTAAAGAAATAGATTCACCTGTTGCAGTATGGGGTTGTTTAAGAGGNACAGAAGCAGTCATAGATGAAGCAGGNCAAAAAGAACAAGATTGGTATTTTTTTGACCACGCTTATGTTATGAATGAAGATAAACATAATGTAAACTTTAAATTAAAAGATAGAGTTTATAGATGTACTAAAAATGCACAAATAATAAATGAGATNGATGAANTATCTGATGATGATTATAAAAGAATAGAAAAGTATGAAGAACATATACAATTAGAACCTTGGAAAAAAGATGGTAAATATATTCTAGTATTTGAACCATCTGATTTTGCAAAGAGATGGTGGGAAGTACCTAATTGGACAGAAGATACTATTAAATTATTAAAGGCAAATACAGACTTAGAAATTAGAATTAGAAAAAAGAATAGTTTAGTATCATTTGAATCAGAAGTAAAAGGTGCAAAGGCAGTAGTAAGTTTACAGTCAGCGGCTGCTATACAGGCACACATATGGGGCATACCAGGTTATTGTGCAGAGATGTCAGCAGCTTATCCTGTATCACATAGTATGGAAATGATACCGAAAGGTTTAGATAGTATACAATATATACCAGACCATCATAGACAAAGATGGTTAAATAGTATACTTGCAAATCAATATACAATGACAGAGATTGCAGACGGCACTTGTTATAATAGACTTAAAGACAAATGAACATATATCATAAGTTAGGTTGGGATAAATGTTTATCTCATGAAATATTTGAAGCAGTAAAAAAAGGTTGGCCAGAAACAGATGAAGAAGTGCATTTCTTTTGGGGTTTAGCTGGCAAAAATAGACCTGAAATTGCAGAGTGTATGCGATTGGATAAAAAATGGTTTATGATAGATGTTGGTTATTTTACAGAACAAATCACCAGATATCCAGAACCTAAAATTCACGATTACGATAAAACATATTTTAGAATTGTATCTAAAGGTTTACATACAACAAGAGGTGCTATTGGTAGTCCTCAAAGATTGAATGAATTAAAAAGTAAAGGTATTGATGTAGAGTTTAAAGGTTGGAAAACAGGTGAATGTAAAAATGTTTTAGTATGTCCATCATCACCACAGGTCACCAGAGAAATAAATGGCATGGAACAAGATGAATGGATAAATGCAATGACAATAGAATTAAAAAAACATACAAAACTACCTATTGTTGTAAGAAATAAACCAAGACCTAATAATGAGTTTTGGGGAACAGATATAAAAGATAGTTTACAAGACGCCTCTGTTTTGGTAACAAACTTATCTCTAGCAGCTATTGACGCTGTACTAAATAAAACACCTGTAATTTGTGATGGCAGATATCATATATGTTCGCCAATCGCAAGTCATGAACCTAAATTTGTAAGTAGACCAATGCGACCTGGCAGAAAAACCATGGACGAGTGGTTTAAATTTGTTACACAAAATCAATTTACCATACCTGAAATAGAAAACGGCACGGCATTTGAGGTAATGAAGACACAATTGATATGATAAATTTTTGCTGTGTTTTTTATGGTCAAAAGTATGACCCAAAATATGTTCAAGTATTATATAATATGATACAAAGACATTTAACTGTGCCTCATAGATTTATTTGTTTTACCGACCATGTAAGATTACATAAGATGATTGATGGCGATATCATATGTAAACCTTTTCATTATCATAATTATCATGGGTGGTGGAACAAACTTCAATTATTTTCACCAGAGGCAGAACTAGAGGGTGTAAATTTTTACCTTGACCTTGATGTAGTAATTTTAGAAAACATAGATAAGTTTATAACATTTAGTAAAGATGATGAATTTTCTATCACAAGAGATTTCAGTTATCCAACCAAAGGTTTTAATTCTAGTGTTATGAAGTGGAACAATTCAATAGAAACCGACCGTATCTGGAAACCATTTCTAAAAGATAAGACGGCACTAATGCAATTACAAGGTGACCAGAATGTAATATCTAAATTGACCACGGATGTAATATCAGATATGCCAAACCTAAAAGTAAAACCTAAACCAGCGGTGGTACCATATCCTGATGAATGGACATTTTCATATAAATGGCACGACAGAATAGAACCTAGATTTCACAAAGGTAAATGGGATTTTACCAGACTAGAAGGTGCCTCAATATCTGTATTTCACGGAACACCAAACCCTCACGAAGCTGAACAAGATTGGGTCAAAAATAACTGGAAGTAGGGCTTGCCAAACACCTAGGATTTTGATATCCTCCAGATTGTACAAAAAATGAACAATTTTAGTCAAATGAGAATTATTCTCAATAAATTATTTTCAATTATTTTAAAATATCCTTATATTTCAATGACTTGGAGAGGCAGAAAGTGCTTGACAAGTGTTTTTGACTATGGTATCCTTATTACATAAACTAAAACGAGGTTATACACTATGAAATTTGTACTATCAGACATAAAAAAAGGCTATAAAATTAAGACAGTTATGAAAAGACACGATATATCAGCTACATTGGTATTAGCGTGTATGCACATAATACAGAAATCTAATGGGAGGTCTTTATAATGAGAACTATGATATTGACAGAAGAATGGCCAGGAAAAGATAACTGGATGAAAAAGAAACCTTTAGGTATGGGNGATTTATTNGGTCGNACATCAGAANGACATTACAATAAACAAACTTGTATACAAAAAATACTTGATAATCTATCACCTAATGATGAAGAAAGTATNGCAAAAAATTTACCAATAGATATGTTATATGATTTTAAAATACACTTTAAAGGTATGTTTAGAATTAGATATCGTGGTAAAACAGATTACAATANAAGGTACTTTAGAAGTCCTCATCATTGTCTTCAAAAATATGCAACAAGTTTTGCAATTTATCCGAGAGATGATGAAGGAGTATTAATGATATTAAAGGAGAGTAAATAATGAGTGCAATTAAAGAATANATGATGGATGAAGCAGAAGTCTTGGTCCATAAAATGAGTAAAAGAGGTCTATCAGAAGAAGACTTACATTTTCAATTTGAACATATACTAACTCATGAAGAAAAACAATGTTTAGCAATGTTAGGTGTTCACGACAAATATGCTTTTGTAGAGGAAGTTAACTATGAATAAATTTATTTTAAATGTGCTGGTTTTATTTTCTTTCTTATTGTTTTCTTTTCCAGCACATTCTCAATCTTATGAAGAAGCTGTTGGCGCTCATGTCATCACCGAAACACTTGTAGGCGGTGGTGTAGACCATCAGAAAATCATGGCAAATGAATTAGAAAGAATAATGCACAGACATACCATTGAAGTATTAGGTGTATTATCAGAACATCTGCCTCATGTATTAAAAGGGCTACAAACAGAGTTAAAATTAAAAGCGGACCTAAAATATAAATGTTCGTTATTAGAGGGTACAAAGTATCCGTGTGAGGAGTAAAATGACAATAGTAAAGAAAACAGAAAAAAATAAAATAGTTGTTGACCTAACAGGTCAAGATGGTAATGCATTTAGTTTAATCAAACTTGCAAGTGATTTATGTAAGAGATTAAATCGTATGGGTGCCGATTATAATTATGATATAATATATGCAGATATGACTAAAGGTGATTATGAAAATTTAGTTCAAGTATTTGATGATTATTTCGGACATTTAGTAATCTTAGAGAGGTAAATTATGATAAGTGAAGAACAGAAATTTGAATTGCTGTATGATAAAATTATGAATGATGTATCAGACACAGAACAAAGAATTAGAGATACGATAGAAAAATCTGGTGTAGAAGTAGATACGGTAGATTTATCTCATATGTTTGATACATTAAAAAGTAAAATAGAAATAATGATGGAGATGTGATGATAACATTTATTATATTATTATTTGCTTTTATATTTGTAATGAATTTAACCAGATTACACGATATGATATTTATGGTGTTATCTAAAATAAATGATAGATTATAGGAGGTCTAATGTTAACAAGAGAAGAAATAAGAGAAGAATTTGAAATTGCAAAAGCGAAAG
>NZAU01000098.1 GCA_002686215.1 Candidatus Woesearchaeota archaeon | reverse complement strand
AAAACTTGCCAAAGACTTCTTTGGTCGTGTAAAGAATATTCTGGAAACAGAGAATATAAAATACGAACCTAGAGTTGTAATGGAAGTATTAACTAAATATTTCCCAGATTGGCGTAGAACCTTAAATGAATTACAAAGATATTCTACATCTGGTCAAATAGATGCTGGAATATTAGTTAATATATCGGAGGTAAATATAAATGAACTTGTGGCTGCACTCAAAGCACAAGAATTTACAAATGTGCGAAAGTGGATTGTGCATAATCTTGACAATGACCCTGTCCGTATGTATCGCCGTATTTATGACAGTCTTTATGAGTTTGCTGATTCTAGCACTATACCTCATGCAGTTCTTATCTTATCTAAGTACCAGTATCAGTCAGCATTTGTGGCCGACCAAGAAATAAACTTACTGGCCTGTCTAACAGAAATTATGGTGGATGTGAAATGGAAATAGATAATGTACAAGTGGTAAAACCCTTTGGGCCTTTAATTTTAATTGCACAATTACCAGAAGGTGTTATTAAACCTCTCAATGAAATTGTTGATGTAATTAAAGATAAAAAAGATATGGGTGCTAGACTTGCTGGTGTCATAGAAACTGAAAGTGAAATACCACATTCTATGTTAGAAGAAAAAAAAGTGATGAATATCTTTCATGCACTATCTAGAAGTTATCTAGAACAAGCTTATTTAAATGCTGGTTTACATGACCAATGGAATGCCATGAATGTAAAAACTCAAATGCAATCTATCTGGTCTGTATCTCAATATGAAAATGAATACAATCCACAACACAATCATTCACATTGTCAAATAAGTGCCGTNTTATATTTAAAAGTTCCAGCTATGAAACCTAGAAATATACCTANNNAACCAANAGANAAAGATGGTCAAATAGAATTTACATNTNGTACAAACTGANAGTATTTTTACAACAGGTTCTTTTGTNGNAANACCAAAANNNGGTATGATNNTTATTNTTTCCNAATANTTTATATCATCANGTATANCCNTTTCAAGGTTCTGGTGAAAGAAGAAGTATTGCNTTTAANATGGCGTNNAAAGGATTTAGTAAATCAAGTNGAGTACAAGTTGCTGGAGATAGTGTAAATTTATANAATGAAACNNATCATGCAGAAACTATACCATGGAAANTAATNGANNANGGATATCACAAATAATGTATGAGTTAAAAGAATATTTAAATGCAATAAACTATTCCAAAGAAAAACTTATGGATGGTGAAGATGAAATGTGGGAAAAGAAATATCCTGCATTCATAATAAACAAGTGTGTGGCACCATTTCAAGATACTATTTTTCTAGTCAATGAAATGAATATGAATCATCACATGGATAAAAAACTACAATTTGATTTTTTAATAAATAGTCTAAGAAAACGAAAAAGATATACACCTTGGTTAAAGGCGAAGAAGATAAAAAATTTAGAGTATGTAAAAGAGTATTATGGATATGGAAATGAGAAAGCAAAATCAGCTCTTGATATACTAAATGATGAACAGATTAAGACTATCATTGATAGTATGAATAAAGGCGGTAAACATGGATAANAATATTAATTGGACACAGGAGCAGATGTTTGAAGTTCTATTAAAAGAACCTGATGACTTCCTAAAGATTAGAGAGACATTATCTCGTATAGGAGTTGCTTCTAGAAAAGAAAGGAAACTATATCAATCTTGCCATATACTTCACAAACAAGGTAAGTATTATATTGTTCACTTTAAAGAATTATTTGCACTTGATGGTAAGGATACCAATCTATCAGAAAACGATATTGCAAGAAGAAATACAATAGTCAAACTTTTGAGTGATTGGGGTCTAGTTACAATGAAAGGTACACCAGAACCTATTGCACCACTAAGTCAAATCAAAATCATTGCATTCAAAGAAAAAAATGAATGGATGTTAGAAACTAAATACAACATAGGTAAAAAGAAAGAGGTTGAGTAATGGCGTATTCAGATAAAGTTTTAGACCACTATGAGAATCCTAGAAATGTAGGTTCACTTGATAAAGATGACCCAAGTGTAGGCACAGGTATGGTTGGAGCACCTGCTTGTGGTGATGTCATGAAACTTCAAATCAAAGTTAATGATGACGGAATCATTGAAGACGCAAAATTTAAAACTTATGGATGTGGTTCTGCAATAGCATCATCAAGTTTATTAACAGAATGGGTTAGAGGTCAAAGTCTAAACGAAGTAGAAAAAATAAAGAATTCAGATATTGCAGAAGAACTTGCACTGCCACCTGTAAAAATTCATTGTTCAGTTTTAGCCGAAGATGCAATCAAGACTGCGATTGCTGATTACAAAGGTAAACAAGAGGCAATGGGTAAGTGGCAACCAAACACAGAGTAATTTTATTATGAAAAATTTTCAGTCATTCATCACAGAAGAAAATGTGAATGATGGTGATATTCAGATTGCCGTCTTGACTAAAGTATCATCTAAAGAAAAAGAAATTGTCGCCAATCAAATNAAAGAATACGCAGACAAAAATAAAATACCTTGTCATATAATTAATACCAGAAAAGCATGGATATCTACAAATGATGTAGAAAGAGGTTTGATAAGTGTATCAGATAAGGAAGGTAATAAAGTAGATTTTGAGATACCTAAAACAGTCGTGTTTGTTCGTGCTGGAGTTTTAGATGATGAAGTAGGACTTGCATTACTTTCTACTTTTGAAAAGGCTGGTGCATTTATGATTAACAATCGTGACGGAATGCTGACCTGTGATAATAAAATGTCCACATATATTACATTTAATCAATATGGTATACAAACACCAAGAACATCTATTATTAATAATGAAGAATCCGTACAAGATGCACATAAAAGAATAGGTGGTAAGTTTCCTGTAATCATAAAAACTATTACAGGCACACAAGGTATTGGTGTATCAATCGTAAATGATTATAAAAGTATGATATCTGTTATACAATCATTATGGAAGTTTAANGCAGACTTATTGATACAAGAATTTTTAGAAATGGATTTTGATATTAGNACTATNGTNGTTGATGGTGTAATNATAGCATCNACTAAAAGAATAAAACCAAAAGAAGATTTTAGGTCTAATATACATAGAGGTGCAGATTCAGAACCATATGTTTTATCAAAAGAAGAAAAAAAATTAATATTAGATGCATATAGAACAACAGGTGCATATATGGTTGGTGTAGACCACACAATCGTAAATGGAAAAGCATACATTCTAGAATGTAATGGGTCACCTGGTATAGGNTCTAATTTTGGAAATGGTGATGGTNANAANACNACAAANGAAAGATTNATTGANAANNTATTAGANCATGTTGGNAAAGTAAAAAGTAGATTTGTGGGTTCCACACAAACTGCTGGTTTTGTAGAAAGATTAGAGATAGTTGGTCTCGGCCCATATCGTGCTAAGTTTGATACAGGTAATGGAACTAGAGCTTCCATGTTTCATGTAGATAAACTTGAAATAAAAGGTAAGATTGCAAAATGGGAAAGAGATGGTAAAAAATTTACTCATAAGATAGTTGGTATATCTAAACCTGTGCATGTAGACCAGATAGATAAAAGACCAATCGTATTAGTAGATATAAAATTTAACAACACTCTATANAAAGATGTNCCAATAGGATTAACAACAAGAGATTCTAGAAGTACATTTTTAATAAACAGAGAACTGCTAACTAGATTTAAAGTTGCAGTAAACCCCGATAGAAAATTTGTACTTTCTAGTTACATAGAAAGAGGGGATAATAATGATGAAGACAATAGGGAGCCAGAATGATAATTGATGCACTAAGAAAAAAATATGAAGCCGAGATTGCGGCTGCAAAAGCAAACATAGATGTCTATCAAAAAAATCCTGCAGGTATTGGAGAACACCCAGACCTAGTTCAAGCAGTTGATTCAGAGATGGTTAAGTTGGCAGATGCAGAAGACAAACTTGAAACATTAAAAAAACATTATGTNACTCAACCAGATTTATTGAGTGAGTAATTATTGACAAAANNTGTTGANCCTNATATAATTATATTATGCAATTTTATACTAATGTAACCCCTTGGGGTAATACTCTACTTGTTAGAGAATATGTGAATGGTGAAAGAGTTAATCGTAAGGTTAAGTATTCCCCTACTCTATTCTGTAAAGTAATCAAAGAGACTAATTATAAAACTCTTGATGGTCAGTATGTAACCCCAATCAAACATGAAACAATAAAAGACGCCAAAGAATGGTTGAAGTCTTATGAAGACCAACCACATCTTGTCTTTGGTAATACTACATTTCAATATAACTATATTGCAGATAACTATCCTAATTATGTGAAGTGGGATATTGATAAGATTCTTGTCGTAACGATTGATATAGAAGTTGCGTGTGAAAATGGTTTTCCACAACCAGAGAATGCAATAGAACCTTTACTTTCAATCACAATTAAAAATCATCAAAATAAACAGATACTAGTTTGGGGCACAGGTGAGTATAAAAATACAAGAGAAGATGTTACTTATGTAAAATGTAAAGATGAAAAAATGTTGATTCAAGAGTTTCTAACATTTTGGCAAAAGAACCAACCAGATGTTATTACAGGTTGGAACACAGAATTTTTTGATATACCATATCTTTGTAATCGTATTAAAAATTTATATGATGAAAATGAGATAAACAAATTATCACCTTGGGGTAATGTCTCTGATAGAGAGATTTATCAAATGGGTAGAAAACATCAAGTCTATGATATTCAAGGTGTATCACATTTAGATTTCTATGACTTATACAGAAAGTTCACATATACCAGTCGTGAGAGTTACAGATTGGACCATATTGCCTCTATTGAGTTAGGTGAGAGTAAAGATGACAATCCATACGAAACATTCCGAGAATGGTATCTAAAGGACTTTCAATCTTTCATTGACTATAATATACAAGATGTTGAGATAGTAGATAGATTAGAAGATAAAATGAAACTGATTGAGTTATGTCTTACTATGGCCTATGATGCAAAAGTAAATTATATGGATGTATTAGGTTCTGTAAAATATTGGGATATACTCATCTATAATGAATTAAGAAAAAAAGGTATTGTCATACCACAAAAAGTAGAAAGAAAAAAGACTGAAAGATTTGAAGGTGCTTATGTAAAAGAACCACAAGTTGGTTTACATAAGTGGGTTATGTCTTTTGATTTAAATTCTCTGTATCCGCATTTAATTATGCAATATAATATTTCACCAGAGACTTTAGTTGCTGATAAAAAAGTAAAAGATATAACTGTGGATAAAATGTTAAATAAGGAGGTAGACACTTCAATACTAAAAGATGCAACACTAACACCGAATGGTGCTTTGTTCAAAACTACTCAAAAAGGGTTCTTACCNGAACTCATGCAAAANATGTATGATGAGAGAGTGAAGTTTAANCAACTTCTGTTGGAGGCAAAGAAAGATTATGAAAGAACTAAAGACCCCAAACTTAAAAAAACAATATCAAAATTTAATAACATCCAAATGGCCAAAAAGATTTCTCTCAATAGTGCATATGGTGCTATTGGTAATAATTGGTTTAGGTATTATAATATTTTGGTTGCTGAAGCAATTACTACAAGTGGTCAATTTGCTATTAGATATATTGAACATTCTCTTAATGGGTATCTTAATAAAATACTTGGAACAGAAAAAGANGATTANATTATTGCATCAGATACGGACTCGGTGTATATCTGTTTTGACAAACTTGTTGATAAAGTATTCAAAGGAAANGAAGATAAAGAAAAAATCGTGGACTTCTTGGATAAGGTTGCTACAGATAAGATTGAACCTTTTATTGACAAGTCATATCAAGAACTTGCTAAATATGTAAATGCATATGAACAAAAGATGCAGATGAAAAGGGAAGTGATTGCTGACAAAGCTATTTGGGTTGCAAAGAAAAGATATATTTTAAACTCACATGACATTGAAGGTGTTAGATACAAAGAACCTAAATTAAAAATTATGGGTGTTGAAGCTGTCAAGTCATCAACCCCTGCTGCATGTAGAGAAAAAATTAAAGATGCATTAAAAATTATAATGAATGAAGATTCAAAAGTGCTAAATAGTTTTATACAAGATTTCAGAAAAGACTTTATGAATCTAAAACCAGAAATGGTTGCGTACCCACGCTCTGTAAATGGATTAAACAAGTGGACTGAATCACATAATCTATTTAAGAAAGGAGCACCTATACATTGTAAAGGTGCAATATTATATAATCATCTTGTTAAGGATAAAAAATTACAAGGGAAATATCCTTACATACAAGAAGGTGATAAGATTAAATTTTTACACATGAAAACACCAAACACATATCAATCAACATCAATATCATTTATGACTAAGTTACCAGAGGAACTAAACTTACATAATATTATAGACTATGATACTCAGTTTGAAAAGTCTTT
>NZAU01000097.1 GCA_002686215.1 Candidatus Woesearchaeota archaeon | reverse complement strand
CCATCAAACTCACCACTATGCCATGAGTAACTTGGGTTTACTGATTTTGCTCTTAAATATTCCTCTACTTTTTTATCACCATTTTTAGAGTCGTATAGTATTACTATCTCATCTTCTGGTCTGATATTATCTAAAAGATATGGAATTAGTTTTTGAATTTCTGTAAATTCATTACAAACTGTAACTGCGTAACTTATTTTCATAATTTAATTTTATAATCCTACGGGTGGAGTATCTTGTGTTGTTTCCAAATCCGTATCATCTTTCCTTACTTGTTCTTCTTGCCTTCTCTTAGACCTCGGTGCTATTTTATCGTAAACACCGAAATCATAATTATACACCGTAACTTGACCTACATTCTTTTCTACTAAAGTTCTGTATCCGTTTTGTAGGTCTTTGTTTTTTAACTTTGATGTATAAAATTGTTTAGAGTTAACTTCTACTCTTAATTTACTTAAATCTAATTTTCTAATCTTAGGAGTATTACTTGTTACCTCATTCAAATCTTCTGCAAGTTTAATAAACTTGTCTGGTGCACAATCTTTTAAATCTAAACAATGGAAATAAAGTTTAAAATTAGGTTGTAGAATAAACACAAACATATCTCTCTGAGTGTTGTCTCTTTTCTTGTATCTAATCTTAGCAACCATACCTCTCTCTAATTTAGATTTAGAGACTCTTGTAGGGTCGGTCATATTACTTCTATGTCTACTTGTATAGTCTGGCATTATTTCTTCTTAAGTTTAGGTAATTTTAATCCTACTTGTTTTGGTCCTTCACCAACTTTATATTGTGTTAATAATTCACCTAATTTTTCTGTCATTTTTTCTTGGGTAAAATTAGTCTTCACAAAATGTCTGTTTTTTCTTGACAATCCAAGTGCCTTTTTGTAACTATTGTATACAGATTTCATAACACTTGAAGCTTGATTGTGGTCAATCTTAAACCACCTTGAACCTTGGATAATCCACTTGTTTGAACTTGATGGATGAACCTCTTGTAAATTACCACCTACTAAGAAGTTGTATTCTTTATGTAAGAAGTCCAAATGGCCACTCCACGCAGATGCGATGATTGGTTTACCACTAATACATGCCTCAAGTAATGGTCTACCAAATCCTTCACCATGAGTAAATGAAACATGAGCTTTAACTTGTGGATGATTATATATAGAATTCATTTCTTCATTTGTAAAATCACCATCTAATATATAAATATTAGGGAAGTTACTACCACCAATTCTTCTTTTACATCTTTCAATTACTTTTTTGATTCTATGAACACTTGAAATTGAAGGTTGTCCGTTATTACATTTTAAAATCAATGCAGGTTTGGCTTTACCTCTAAATGACATACCTTTCCATGTATTTAAAAATACCTTTACTAAAGAGTATATATTTTTTCTATCTTGTCCATCTGCACCATGTAACCAATGACCAACAAACAGAAAACAAAATTGTTCAGGTATTTTTTGNAATACTTTTTTTACATTATCATCAATAGGTTTTTTGTGGTCATATACTTTAGAATCATATCCTTCAAACAAAACCTCAACAGGTTTTTCTATTTTTAGTTCACCTATTTTTTGTTTGGTCTGGTCATTTAACTTATCATAGACTGCACTTAATGTTGCAGCTGAGTGTTTTGATGAAACTAAGTTTAAGTCCATTCTATTACACCCTTCAATAAAATCTGCAGATGCGTCTGATGTTTCGATAACTGCAGATACACCTATATTAAAATGTCCGACAGGTTGAAACTCACTTGGAATTGTCACCATAATCCAAACATCTGGTTTTGTTTCTAATTTAGGAATAAGTCTACTAATTAAGTCATTATCATCTGGTGTCAATGCATTCATCGGAGTTGTTCCCCATCGTTGACCTAAGATTTTAATATCCCATTCATCACCTTTTAAATCAATTAAAGACCTTACGAAATCTCTTGCTCTTGCTCCGTAACCACTTCTTGTAGCTATCGGACAACTAATTACACATAACTTTTTCATACTTTGTAAATATCAAATCTTTGTCTTGGTTTCCAATTTTCAAAACAACCATCAATTGCTTCAATAAACTTTTCACCCATTGTTTCTGACGCCATATCACCGGCACCTATAATAAATTCATGTCCTTTCAAACCTGCGGATTCACACTCATCTCTTCCCTTTTCATACCAAGTACCAATAGCTTTACCAATGTCTTTATATGAACATCTATCATCAAAAATATAAGGAGTTACAGGAGAACCTTGTAGTGAACGATTTGATGGCCATATTGGTTCAACCCACTCACCCCAAGTTAAGTCTTTTATCATTGGATTATCTTTATCATGTAGTGACCCAATATCAATGTAATCATCTGCGGTAAGGTATTTACCACCTAATTTGAATCCACATTGGTCTTGTAGTCCACCTGTAACATTGACTACAACAGGAGTACCTGCTCTTAGTGCTTCACAAGAACCTAACCCAAACCCTTCATTAGATGCGACATTTAAAACTACATCACAAGAATTATAGAATAAATTTAATCCTTCAGTACTTAGTTTGTCTTCACTAAACTTAACATGACCATGTTTTACATTCATTCTAACGACTTCTGGAATATCCGTACCATTTTCGTCAACAGGATTTGTGTGCATGAATAAACACATTTTTTTATCAGGATATTTTTCTGCAAACTTTTCAAATCCAAGAATCACATCACCTGGCACTTTTCTACGAATATTTCTATTACACCACCCAACTACAAAGTCATAATCATTCAGCTTTTTTTCTTCTTTATACTTGATTAAAGCNCCATCTGTATCTGATAATGGTTTAAACAAATTAGTAACACCATGTGGTATGTATTTAAAGGACCAATCTTCTCGGTCTTGTTCGTACCAATCCATTACTCTTTTGTTGATACCATAAGTTTGTTTGGATATACCTAATAGTAAATCACAACTTGCGTAAAATGGTGCGTTCCAATGAGGGTCAGGTAATGAGTCCCAAATATTGTAATACATTATAGGACATATTTGTCTAACTTCATTTTCCATATCATACAACCATCCCCAAAATCTTGGGTCTGTAAAGTGTAAGATTGCGTCTGGTTTTTCAACATTAAGTAATTCCCTCAATACTTCAGGATTACCATAACTTGTATGACAATATATTTTTACAGATGCGTCTTCTACGCCGGTTAACTTTCTTACATCGTCATCTAATATAAATTGTTTACCATGTTCAGGGTGTTTTAATGCCGCACCTAACTGAACCCAATCGTATTTATGTACAGTAGAAATTACAATCTCTTTTGATTGTGTTGCGATTCCACTATGTAATCTTAAGTCGTCTGAAAGTAAAAGTATCTTGGGTTTTTTTGTCCCAGCCTTTTTTAATTTTGGTAGTTCTATACTCATTCTATAACTTCTTCTTTTTATTTAACTATAAATATACAAAAAATATTTATTAAATCCTATTATATTCATCAGAAATTCTAACAATATCATCTTCACCAAAATAAGTGCCAGTTTGAACTTCTATGAACTCAACAATCTCATCGGTTTCGTTCCATGCTCTATGTTTTGCACCCTTGGGTATTCTGATGGATTCACCATATTCTCTAAATACTTTTTCATCATCTAAAACTATTGTTAGATTACCTTTTATGACAATCCAACACTCTTGTCTTTTATGGTGATATTGATACGATAATTTTTGTCCTGGATTTACTGTAATCCTTTTTACTTTTGTTGTGGGGTCATCTAATAGTACCTCGTACTTTCCCCATGGTCTTTCATCTATTTCATTCATTGTACGAAACTTGCCTTCTTTTTCCACCTATTTAACAATCTGTTAAAATGGTTGAATTCTTTTCTTGTTATTTCACCGAAGTAAACTATCTTGTCTGAATTATGTACAATACAATCATATTGATGAAGTGGTTGTGTTGGATGATATGGTTTATCATAATACTCATCTTCCATTCCACTATATAATGTTCTTGATGTATGTGCGGGATTAAACTCAATATACTTTAGATTCATTTCTAATGCATATTTGCGAACCCATTTTTCTACACCATTCTTTTTTCCTCTTGTGATAATTGTTAAATCCTCACCAAACTTTTCTTTTAATTTAAAAATGGTCTCTTTTAATTCACCTCTATTTTCGTATTTTTCATCCCCTATAAGAGCTATCTTCATTTTTATTAAGTGTGTTTTGTACCTTTTTCCAATACCTTTTAGTTTGTTTTTTCTGTAATCCCTTCGGACCACCATTCCAACACCTTGCGATTTCTTCATATGAACTATCTTTGTGATAATAATCTACAAATACATAAAACATTTCAATAGACTTAGTTTCATTCCATCTGTCGTCAAGTGTATAAAATCTATCGTCTTTCTTTATGTTTAGTATTCTATTTACTTCATTTACCATAATGGGTCTAATCTGTAAAACTCCAGCTGCGTCTTCTCTTTTTGCAAACGCTTTTGGGTCTCCTTTTGATTCTACCCACACCATTGCCTCTATCAAATCTTCTAAATCTCTTACAATGGGTTTTATTTCTTGTTTATGTTCAATTTTTATTTGTTCAGTTGGTAATCTTTCTATTTCATATAACTTTTGTTCGGGTGCGTTTACTGAAGTACACAACAACCCTATCAGCATTATTGAAAAATTTCTCATATATTCCTTATTCGTTCAACTTTGGGACACAACTCGGATGTCTTAAAAGGACACCACTTACAATTCTTATTATTTTTACCTGCCATCGCAGGAAAGTCCCCTTCTGAATTGTAAGAACCATCATCATTGAAAGCCACATCAATAAACTCATCAAAGTTTTTTACAATCTTATTTAATGTTGGTTTTCCATGTGCTGGTACAAATTCTTGTACTCTTTGTTGAGCAAACATGGCCTCTTCCCATAGTTTCCTCTTTACTATAAAGTATCTAACTTGTATCTTTTCTATCGGATATCCGTATTGTTCTGAGAAAAACTTTTTGTATAAAACCAACTGAGCCGTTTTAGTTTTATCAGCTTTCTGCCACTTATTCCATCCTCTCGTGGATGTTTTGATATCCCAAATCTCTATTGTATTATCTGCCAGATTCTCAAATACTAAGTCTAAGAATCCTTTCATCATAATATTTTCGTTTGATTCTGACGCTGGATAGTATATTGGTAACTCAACACCAACTAATCTCATAGTCCTTGTTGAAAAATACTTTGCTCTATTCTTTCTTANGAANTCNAATATCTGAANACCATCNTCNTANAANTCNTTCATTTCATCTTTGGTNGTAAACTTNACNCCATAGATTGCCATCATCTTTTTNTACTCTTTAGCCATTTCNTCTAAGAGTAACTTTTCCAAGTCCATNTCNTTTGCNTTNACNGCAGAATCATTATACATGACTTGTAACCATGCTTGAATAGTCTCNTGCATNGCAGTACCAAATACAAGATGTATNGATGGGTCAAAGTCTTTGTGACCATCCATATATGTAAGTTTCCATTGTTTAGGACAATTTGCCCACATTGTATATTGTGAGTAGGAAACCTTTACATCATCCTTCCCCTCTTTATGTACGGGGAAATTAAATATATTGGATACCATTGATTTTTTCATCTACCTAAAGATAAGAAAAAGACTTGNAANTNCCAAATCTTTTNTGTTAANNAATTGTTAAATTTTACTTAGCCCACTTCTTTCTTTGGACTATCTGTGCTATNATTCCATAAACACTCATATCTTCGTAAGTATCTTGAATGTTTTCACCAACCTCATCTGGCTGACCTAAAACTACTAATTGTTTTAGTCTTTGGATTTTATCATTCATTCTGAACCATAAACCTGTTAGTGATATCTTTATTTCGTCATCAGTTTCTAAATTAGTTCCAACTGATATGTTATCAGGTCCATAATTTCTTTGCTTTTTACAGAATGTTTCATACATTTCTTCTTGAATCTTTTTAAATTCATTTGTAGTATTTGGATACATTCTNTCACAATANTCTATNGCNNTNTCNTCTACATTTCTNTTCTCTACTCTNTCACCTTGCCACTCTACTTTATTTTTTCTATCTTTNATTNNTTNAGCCATTTNTTTATTTCTTTTTTNTCTAAACCATATTTTAACAATATTTCTGTAATATCGTCTTTGCTNAATATNTCAAGNTAATCTCTAACTTCTCTTTGAGATACTTGATAGTATTTTGCAAGATANTCTAANACATTAGAATTNTATTTGTCATCNTTTTTACCNTTTATNTANTTGTCNNANGNNCTTCTTTTTAGGTAAAAAGTCAANGTACATTTTNTAAACATCTCTTGGACTGAGTTGGCCAATAGTAAACTTTTGNAGCTCGTTTACCAACTCCAATAGTCCCATATTCATNGACAAGAANCCTATTNACCATAAATGGTTCAAANGTTTTNTTATCCATAACTGAAAGACTATCCCAAGNAGTTTTANNNTCCTTAAGTCCAGATAGATGTTGAAATAATGTNTTAGCCTTCTTCGTTGACGCCATCAATCAATTCCTTTGGTGTAAATTTAGGATGAACAGTTCCACAATTGTTACACAATACAATTGGTATTGGTAACATTGACGCTTGACCTGATGGTGATTGAACCGCAGGTACTTCTTTGTACATGGTTACTTCATCAAAAAATATCCCACCACATTCAGGACATTTCACTGTCTCTAATTTTCTTGGGTCAAGTTTTAATTGAGGTTGTTGTTGTTGTGAATTTGGTTTACCAAAGTTGACAACTTTTCCTTTTCCTTTTTTTGCCATAATTACTTTCCTAATGTCATTAAAATATTTAATATCATAGCCATCACATTGATTTCTTTATCAACGACCATTGAGTCTTTATATTGACCATCGGCTATATTCAAAATTGTGTGTCCAACTTTACCACTTGCATATGAGTCTACTTCATCATAAAGTGCTCTATACAATGGTGTAAAGTCTTTCACTTTAGAGTCTGCAATAATNTGTCTTATNGTNTTGAACTTTGNTTTCATTTCACCACTATCTTGTAAAACTTTAATTACATCCTCGGTGTAGTTTGCCTGAATCGTAGATGTAGTATCTATTTTTAACTCACCTTTGACAACTTGTCTTTGTGCCGAGTTCAATACTCTACGAATATCAGGGTAACCACTATTGACCAAAATTGCTAAGTCTTCTTTTTCAAACTTAACTGATTCCTCGTTTAATATATCAAACAATCTTTTAGCCACTTCCTTCTTTGAAGGTGGTGTTATTGCGAATGTCTGACAACGAGATTGAATTGGGTCAATAATTTTTTCTACATAGTTACAAGTTAAAATGAACCTTGTAGATTTACTAAAAGTTTCCATTAGATTACGAAGAGCTGCTTGAGCATTTGGTGTCAAATAGTCTGCTTCATCTAATATAATAACTTTCCACTTTCTGAAACCCATTGATGATGCGAATCCACGAATCTTATCACGGACTGCATCAACAGAGTTTTCATCAGAAGCGTTGATATACATCAAATCACAATCAATCTGATTGGTGATTATCTTTGCGAGGGTAGTCTTACCTGTTCCTGCAACTCCATAGAGTAACAAGTGTGGTACATCCTCATTCTCAATGTATATCTTTACTTTGTCTAAGATATGTTGATTACCAACATAACCATCTAATGTATCGGGTCTATACTTTTCGACCCATAGTGAATTACTCATCGACCTACTTCTTTTAAATATGTTTCTTTTGCTTTTTCCCAACTCATTCCAATAATATCCATGTAATACAATGTATCTGGTTTCAATCTGTTTTCATCGTGTAACTTAGTGTATCTTCTAATAGCTTTCTTTTTCCACCATCTGATTGTATAATCATCACCTTCTTCAAACTTCTTCTTCATCTTAAGTTGACTTTCATCAATCTCATTTCTAAGAAATTCATTTCCGTTATCATACATCATTGCGAAGTAAACACCTCTTTTGAATCCATGTTGATATTGTGTACTTTTGATTCCTAACTCTTTGAAAATCATAGACAATATCCTCTGTTTGATACCAGATACAGGTCCTTGGATACCTTCTTTTTGAGTTGTAACTCTTTTGTATTCTTCGGATTTATTTTCTTTAATCCATTGGTGCCAGATATCGTAAAATTCATTATCAGGTTTAGTAGAAACTTTACCTGTTGATTCACCTAATGTTTTGAAGTGTGGGATTCCATTATACTGAGAATGGATTCCATAAAGAGAAGTTGTACCAACTGCGATAAGAGTTTGTCCATACTTTTCTTTCCACAAATCTCTGAATGTAGGTGAGGTTGTTAATGCTGATACAAGTTTACCACCTAAGAAATTATATCCTAAAGGTTGTGTTGCGATGATAGATGTTCCAATCGTAGTATGATTTAACTTACCATCTTTAAACTTGTTTTCTTTTTGCCAACCTATATACTTATCACGAACACCTAAAGATGTTACATCAGAACCAAGAGATATTACACCAAGAACTTTACCACTTTTTCGGTCTTTAGCAAATGCTTTTATATTACGACCAGGATTAGCAGTAAACTCCATAGATGAAATACATTTACGAATGTCAGTCCACTTCGCAGTGCCTGATGAATCTGTAATTAACTCTACATAAGGTTCTAATTCCTCAATTTCTTTGATTGTTAGTTCCTTATTGTAAATGTCAGTTGGAGTCCAAATCATATCAAAAGACTTTGCAAGACTTGGTTTTCTTGCCATAGACTTTGGTAAATCTGAATTCCATTCCTGCCACTTTTTGTAAAGAGTTTGTTCTTCGACAGGCATAGTAGACAAATACTCCATGTTGTCAATGAATCGTTTTCTCTCTACATCGTAGTCAAAAACAGGTTTCGCTGGTTCTGTATCCCAAAATTGCATTACTTAATCTCTACTAAATAATAGTTAGACTTAAATCCATCATTCTCAAATGAGACATGAGCTAATCCATTTGGTGAAATCTTCAATGAAGATGATTTTGCACCTTTGTTAGCATTAAGGATTTCTTTTAAGTATTTTGCTGAGAATGAAATTGGTTCTACATCACCATCACATTCACACTCTACATTAATAGAAATTCTGTTAGAGTTAATCTTTGAGTAACCTAAGATTACTTCACCTTTGTTACTTTTACAACTGAATGTAAATGTATCCGAATCAGATAATGCACCTTTTGATTTTACAAACTTGTTTACAAAATCATTGTCCATCTTGATTGTAGATGTAAACTCAGGTAATTGTTTTAAATCTGGCACAACAGGTATAACAGATAAATCAGCCAACATATAGTTTACTGAAGTTCCTTTNTCTGAAAATACAAGTGATGCGTCACCTTCTTTTACATCAATATCAGAATCTAATACAGTTAGTAATCCTTTTAATTGAGAAGTAGTATAAACACCAAACTCACCACTTGGGAAGTCTTTGTTATCACTACTTACATTTCCTAATAGGGTCTTATCGTCAGATATAAATTTGACAGATAACCCTTCTTCTGTTGAATCAATTTTAACTGATTCGACCTCACCACCTAAGTTATATCTAGTGATGAAACCTTCAAACGAGCTTTTTTTCATAATTTACTATTGTTTATTTTAATTAATATACGAAATTTATTTTTAAAATCCAAAAAATTCTGAAGCTTTATTTAGATTTGGGTTTGGTTTTTCCCAATCCATAGCTTTATAGAAGTCATCAAGTTTATTTTCTAACTCCTTTTCCCAAATTTTATCGTAGTCAATATATTGTTCTACAAGTTTTAAAATCTGAGGTGGGTCATTATGTCCTTTCAGACCCGTTGCCTCTAATCCAAGAGGATTCTTTTTCAAATATACCCACTTTATCTTGTCACCATCTTTCATAGGTTCGTATTTATATGGTACTTTATAAAAAGCAAGTAATTGATTGTATGTTATTGCTGCCTTTACATGAGCAGGTGAACCTTTTTTAAACTCACCCAATACTTGTGTTTTTGTTGTATATTTACTCATACCTTTGACTGCTGAGTTCTTTGCGATATCAATAAATGGTCTATCTTCCATTTCTTTTTTATAGTCAAGAATCTTAGTATCAATTTCTTTTTTATCAACGGACCTTAGAATATCTAACAAAACAGTTTTCATAACTTCTTTGAAGTAAGTTGGGAATGAACTTCTTTTAACATCCAATCCTTTTACATCTAACTTGTCACAATCAACTTCGTTATCATTGATAATCCATTGTGCGTATCTTTTCTTTGATACCCAAAATCCACCCTTTGCAATTGTTTCTTGTTTGATATCAAATTTATGAGAATCAATATTAAACAATCGTTTTGCCATTGTATCATAAACCTTGTTGATATGAGTTTCTACTTCTTTTGCTGCGGATAGAATCGCAGGAATCATTTCTTCATCCGAATCCTCATTGAGTTCAGGGTTACGAGATTTTACTAATGGAGCGGCCTGATAAAAAACAGAATCAGTATCGGTATAAACATTGTAGTCATCTTCTTTTCCTATTACTTTTGAATAATATTGATTTGCAATCAACTCAGTTGTTTTAATTACAGTTTGACCTGTAATCGTAGTTGCCTCTGCGTTATCTACATCATAGAATCTGAATGATGGTAGTCCCAACACTCCATACAATGAGTTCAACATAATCTTTTGTACCAATTGTCTTTTACCATAGAACTTGTATTGTTCGTCATTACCTTCTTTACCATACTTTTTCATCAAGTTTTTGTATTCAACTCTTTTGTCAAACCAAACACTTAGTATCTCAGGTATAACTCCAACTTTATCAGTTCTATATAAAACACCATTTGCGGCAACAGAGTATTTGTTTTTCTCAATAAACTTTAGAAACTTTTCTTTAGGTAAAGGTGGAAACTCATTACCACTATCATCTATAATCGAATAAGTTTCAAGATTACCTTTCATATGTTGTTCGGCAGAGTAACCTTTTAGTTTACCAATCTTGGTCTCAGGTGAAATATTGATACTCATAATAATAGATGGATATAGAGAAGTNAANTCCAANTCNTAAACCCATTTGTAAAGACCAGGTTTNGGTTCTTTTACATANGCNCCTGTAAATTTACCTTCACCATCAGAACCATCTTCATTTCTNGGTTTTCGTCTTGGTTTGTTGGGNGCTACCCTACCACTTCTTCTAAGGAATGTTAATATTGCTCCNTCTAACCATTTTGATGANAATAAAAANTCTTCNTANAACACATGACCTGTNTGACATATTGCTCTTGCCAAATCAATGAACTGAAGTTTTTTATCCAAGTCCACTACTAATTCAACATCAACTAAGTTGTACTCAATAAACTTCTCTATATCATCCCTAAATAATTGGTCCAAGTTACCTTCATACTCAATCTTACCTCTACCCAACTCAATAGTTGCTACCGTGTCTAATCGATAGTTAGGTAATTCGGTAAAGTTGTAACACTTATAAAGTGCTAAATAATCCAAACAACTAACACCACCAATAATGTATCTACTTCTATATTTGTTATAGGATACTTTACCAATCGGTGACAACTGATTTGCGAATTGTTGACCAAACAATAGTTTGTATCTATTGTAAAGATAAGTAACATCAAAGTAGTCTATATTCCAACCTGTAACTATTGTTGGATTTATTTCTCTCCACTTTGTCATGAACGCTGATAATAGACCTTCTTCAGTATCAAATGATTCTACCTTAGCTCCTTTGATTGTTTTATCAATCTTTTCACCTTGATTGACAACATAAACAAAATAATCATTTGTAATAGAATCGTGACCTGCGATTGAAGTGATTGCGTTACTTGCCGTTTCTATGTCAGGCAACCCACTATTCATTTCAACCTCGATATCAAATGTCATGATTGTATGTCCTGTTGAAACTTCATCAGAGTCACCATACTCATCAATTAAGAAACGAGTCATTTCGTTTACATCTGATTCATATAATTGTAAATCATCGTCTGCTTTCCAAAAATTTAATTTCTTGAGTCTTTCACCATGAATAGATTGGTGTGCTCCGTTTCCATCCCTCACATAAGCATATCTACGATACTTAGATGTAAAGTAACCTTTCTGGTCATCCCAACAATGGATGATAGACTTTTCTTTTTCGAAGAATACATTTTGATACATAAGTTAAATATACAAAAATTTTATGACATTACCAAAAACTAACTGCGTTTTCTGGTGTATAAGTTTCATGTTTTTCTATTGGTGGTAAAAACTCCTCAGGGTCTTTTGGATATGGACTTGTTTTGTGTTTTAACATTTTACTAAGTTTCCGTTTTTCCGATTTATTCTTACCTAAGATTTGAATGTACCTATGTTTAGGCGCCTCTTTCTTTCGCCAGAACTCTCTTACATTCTGCTTTCCTATTTCTTTTTTTAAATGTTCTACATTATGTGACCCCCACTTAGAAAATACAGTCCTTGAATGAATCCAATCGTAAGGACTATCACTAAGTGATACTGAATAGTTTGGCATTAGTTGTATATCACGACAATCTTGATATAACCAATTAGTTGCTTGATAAATGCCACCGAGGTGTAATTGTTCAGGGTCTGCGTAACTTAACAACATTTTAATTTTTGGTGCGTTTTCTTTCATCCATTTAAAAGACTGACCCATTGCGTATGATTCTATATTTGAACCATATCCATCATGGATGAACAATCTTGTCAACTCCAAACACTCATCTTTNTCTAAACCATCAATTACAGACTTAATNGCTGAACGACCTACGGGATATCCATATACCAAGCAACCAATNAGTTTTTCACTNCCAAAGAATCCATCATCACCATTGTAATATACACCGAGTGCATATCTACACATAGTCCACGCATGAGAGTAGTGATATTTTATAATCATCTGTTTTGCCACACTTTTATTGATTTCTCTAATAGAAACCTTTGATGTNTCTACATAATGTTTATTAGGTTCTTTCAATTGGTTCTAATTTTTTTATTTCTTCTTCAAATAACTCACTCTGTTTAGGATATGGTAATGAAGGGTATTTTAAACTCTTTAATATACGACTTTTTTTTGACTTATCCAAAATATAAATGTATCTATGCTTTCTTGGTTCTTTTTTTATCCAAAAAGTTTTACCAATTACCTTTTGTATTTTAGTTGGATTATTAGTTCCATAATATGGAAAAATTGTTCTACCATGTTGCCACTCACCATTTTCCTCAAACTTAAATAACCAACTATCATTTGGTCTAATTCTATTTCCTTGATATATCCAGTTTGTAGATTGATAAACAGTTCCCANATGACCTGCTTTTGGGTCTGAGTATGATATNAATCCTTTAATATGTCTTGCGTGTTTTCTTAACCACTTAAATGTTTGTCCAACAAACCAACTCTCAACATTACATCCATATCCATCGAATACGAATAATCTTGTNAGTTCTAANACTTCTTTTCTGTCTAATAACTCNGATATTGATTGACCAGAGTGTCTTCCGATTGGGTCACCATATGTTGCAACACCGATTAACTTATCTGTTGATGAAAAGAAAGAGTGNGAATCATCCTCNACATANAANCCCAAACAATAACTNACTTTNGTCCANATACCACTATAATGGTTTTTTATGATAATGTCCTTTGCTACTGATTTTGAGATAGGTCTTACGGATAACTTTGAAATATCTGTATACTCTTTCCCTTTAATTTTCATTGATAATCGTTAAATTCACCGAACAATAAATGTTTCCAAGTTTCACCTCTAACTATTTTTCTTATGTTAGCAGGTGACACACCATTGTTTCTTGCCAATACTCTAATGTTACGATGACCAACAGACCACAACTTACGAATAGACCTTACTTGTCTTTCCGTTAATTTATGTTGTGGATGTAATTCACCTCTTAATGCCATTCTAAACCTTTTCACTAATATACAAAATTTTTATTAATTTTCCAAAAATAAATCACCAACTTCTAAACCAGATGGTACTTTATCCCATAAGTTGATTGCGATTGCTCTTCTTGTACCACGAGTAACTTTAGTAACTCGATGTGTATGTTCACCTGCAGGAAATATAACCAATCTATTATATTTTGGTTCTAATCTTTCAGGTTCACCATGTTGCCCATGTGGATAAATTTCAAGGTAACCACCATCGATATCATTTTCCCATGGATAAAAAACAGTACCTATTACAGGTGTAACTATTTCTTTTGTTTGATTATACCAATACTCATCTTTATCAAAATGAAATGGTAGTTCATCTCTTTCCTCGGTTGATGAGTAAACACCAATCCAATATTCAAACCCCTCAACATTTACTGATGGGTATGGGGAGTTTTCACCCCAAATGTATTGTATAAGTCTTTTCTTAAGTGTATTTGCAGGTGAGTTCCACCAACCATCCCACCACATATAACCTTTTGTATCAAAAAATGTTTTATCATTTTTCAAGTCATCTAATAGTTTTTGGTCTTTTATGAAATCATCTATTACAATCATAAGTCTTCTACTTTCTTTAGTGCCGATGCGATTACTTGGTGCATATCATAATACTTGTATTCTGCT
>NZAU01000096.1 GCA_002686215.1 Candidatus Woesearchaeota archaeon | reverse complement strand
ATAAAATATAGAAATATTTCAGCAGTAAAATAATACCATGCCTCTGAATAAACTAGATAATTTTATCAAGAACACTGAAGGACGCATTTTATATGTAAGTCCAGCAGATTTAGACTCCACTGATAGTATTGATAATACTGGTAACTCTCTTGCAAGACCTTTTAAAACGATTCAGAGAGCACTTTTAGAATCTGCAAGATTTTCATATGTAAAAGGAACTAGTAATGACCTAACAGAAAGGACTACTATTCTTTTGATGCCTGGCGATCATATAGTCGATAATAGACCAGGATTTAAAATATATAAAGATGGTATTGTACCGAGAGTTGCAGAACCAGGATTTACAACCGGAACTCCCAACGCTCCATCCGGAAAACCTACAGCACAATCAGTACTTGATTTAAGTTTAGAAACATCCTTTGACTTATCAAGAGAAGATAATATCCTCTATAAGTTTAATAGTACAGAAGGCGGAGTTATTGTACCTAGAGGCACTTCAATTGTTGGTCTTGACTTAAGAAAGACCAAAATTAAACCACTATATGTTCCAAACCCAACTGCAAGTTACGAAGATACTCCTCCGAGTGCTATCTTTAGAATTACTGGTGCATGTTATTTCTGGCAATTTTCATTCTTTGATGGCGATGAAAATGGATTAGTTTATACTGACCCAACAGACTTTACTGATAATAATAGATCGAGACCATTATTCTCACACCATAAACTTACCTGCTTTGAATATGCAGACGGTGTAAATACTGTTCCTATCGGTGATTTTGATACTGAGTTAACCGATTTGGATATGTATTATGCGAAACTTTCAAATGCATATGGTACTGCATCTGGAAGTCCTGATAGAGATATTGATGATAAATTCCCAACAAAACCAGATGGATTTGCAAAACAACGTCCAGAATGGGAAATTGTTGGTGCTTTTGCGGCAGACCCAATAACCATTAGCACAATTAGTGCGGGTAGTGGTGGTGTCCCAGATAACACTGTAACTGTAACTACTGCCACTAATCATAATCTTACTGAAGGGACTCCAATTAAAATTAGAGGAGTGATTCCTAATGATTATAACATTTCTGCAAAAGTAGCGACAGTAGACCCAACAGATCCAAGAACATTTACATATCAATTACCAACATTTAGAACAAACTTAGAAACTTTAAGTTCAGTCAATTCTTCTGGTGCAGAAGTTGTTATTGAAACTGATACTGTTACTGGTGCATCTCCATACATCTTTAACTGTTCACTGAGATCTGTTTATGGTATGAATGGAATGCAGGCAGATGGTGCGAAAGCAGACGGTTTCCGTTCCATGGTTGTTGCACAGTTTACTGGTGTTTCTCTTCAAAAAGATGACCGTGCATTTGTAAAATATAATAAATCGGGGAGAGATTATCAAGGAATTGACTATATTAAAGAAACTGGTAGTGATCTTGCGGGTGGATCTGCGTCAACAAATACCGATCAAGTTTATCACTTAGATTCCAAGGCAATTTACAGGAGTGGTTGGGAACAGACTCATATTAGAGTTAGAAATGATGCAATTTTGCAGATTGTTTCTGTTTTCGCAATCGGATATAATAAGCACTTCAACTGCGAGAGTGGTGCTGATGCCTCAATTACAAACTCTAACTCCAACTTTGGTCAGTTATCGCTGATTTCTGATGGATTCAAGAAGGATGCGTTTGCAAAAGATAATAAGGCATTTATTACAAATATTTTTACACCAAAATCAATTGAAACTACGGAAGAAGAAATTGACTGGTTAAACATTGATGTTGCAACTACTATTAATCAGGGAGATAATACAAAACTTTATATTGCTGGTTTCCAATCAGAAGATAACGTTCCTCCAGTTCTTACACAGGGTTATCGTGTTGGTGCTAAAGTAGAAGATGAACTTTTCGTTAGAATCAATACTGTAGAAACTTCGGCAAGAATTGTTTTTGTTGATGGCAATCTTCCTTCTCTGACTCCAAACTCATTTACACAATATTCCTCATTTAGAGAATTATCAGTTCAGTCTGTAACTGATACCAAACTTGATTTTGGACAATCACCAAAACTTTCTACAGGAGAAAAAGTTCTCTTAATTAGCAATACTGGAGAATATCCAGAAAATATTGTTCCGCACCAGGTATACTATGTAATTGCACTTGATCCAGACACTCTACCAAATAGTCATAGAATTGCATTAGCATCGACAAAAACTGATGCTGAAAATGGAAATGCAATTAAAATTTATGGAGGAAGTGACCTCAAAATTATTAGTAGAGTAACGGATAAACTTCCAGGAGAACCTGGACACCCAATTCAATGGAACGACAGCGTAAATCGTTGGTATATTCAGACAAGTAATTCTACATTCTATGATGCGTTAGTTGCTGCGGGAGGAGCATCTGCATTTGAGGCTGGAGAAACGGAACCAACTTTTATCAGAAGAAGACCAGATCCAAGAAGTCTTGATGAAAAAGTCTTTAAACTTAGAGTTGTAGTTCCAAAAGAATTGAAGAATGGTAAGACACCAGAATCTGGATTTATTATTCAGGAATCTAGTAGCACTAATGTAAGAGAGAATGAGGATTTTGATCCTGCAAACTTCGCACAAAATGACGCCATAAGACAACAGAAGATCACATTAAATGATTATGATTTCAATAGAAATCCAAGATTCATTTCAACATGTACTTTTGATGATACCTCTTCTGTAGCGACAATTATAACTGAAGTTCCTCACAATATGAGAGTGGGTGAAAAAGTTGTTATCAGGAATGTATCCGACTTTGCAAATACAACTGGAGACTTTAATAAAGGATATAACGGAACATTTACAATTGTTGGTATTAATACCAACAACATGGAATTTACTGTTCAAAACAATAACGTTCCTGGACCAGGAGATAATTTTGTTGACAAAAGTTCTACAAATAATGTAAATACTAGAACTATTGATCTTCCTCGATATGATAGAAATGATTTAACTTCAAACTTCTATATCTATAGAAATGAGACTGTAACTCCATATATTGANGANCAACAAGATGGTGTTTATCACATTTATGCTCTGAGGTCTAATATTGGTATCACTACAGAATTTACAGATCTGAAGTATAGTCAAAATGTAACTGATTTATATCCCCAGTTAGATAGAGATAATGTTAATGATAGTCCTCAGTCTGCAAAATCATATGCATTAAGATCTCCAATCGGAGAAGTTCATACAAGTAATCTTAAGGAAAGTATTACTAGAGATACTACGAATGAATTTATAACTAAGTTTACTAATGATTTAATTGTAGAAAATTCTTCTGTGGTAAGCACAGGAATTACTCAAATTGGATTTACAAGATCTCACAATTTTTCAGGTATTGTTCATGGAATTGTTGGAGGAACTCAAGGTACATATGCATCCGGAACATATCATAATATAAGAATTTTAGATGGCAATAATCCATCTACTTCCAATTGGAGAGGAGCGACTGCAACTATTACAGTCACCGGATCTTCTTTCAGCCATCCTGATGTTAAGATTACATCTCCCGGATCTGGATATATTGGCGGGGGTACTTATTATCTCGATACTACCGTTATGGGTGATGTGGGCAATCTTACTGTAACTTTTGTACCTGCCTTAGTTGATGTTATAGATGCATCAAATGATTATGTTCAAGTAACAGGTATCTCCACAATATCTGATCAATATTATCGAATTAATAGTGTTCCTTCNGCACATTCTATTCAGGTTCATAACCCATCGACAGTTACAAACATTATACCTGGACAAACAGTTATACATGCTGGTAGAGCAATTACAGTTACCAACTATAGTACAGGAACAGTAACATGTTCTTCTCCGCATGGATTAGTAAAGGGAAATAGATTTAGATTCCTTGATTCTAGTGATAATAATGTTGGTGATTTTATTGTTAGTGCAAAAACTTCTCCAACAGTGTTCACAATTGATATATCTAAAGGAGAACCAAGTGCTACACCCGCATATGCACTTAAGCACTTCATGTCGGCAAACGATGAAGTTTCTGACTCCAGTCAAGAAAGTATTGCTGCAAGAGGAAACACTTTCTATGGAGGAGATTCTATAGAACTGCTGTCAGATCTCTCAGTATTCATGAGTAGTCCTAATGAGACTATTCCAGAAACAAAGGTCAAAGTAACAAATATCGGACAAAGTTCTGGTAATGGTAATCAAACTAACATCTTAAGAAGATTCTCAATTGGATCTTATATCCAAATTGATGATGAGATTATGAGAGTCTCAAGAACAGACCTCCTTAATAATAATGAGATGGTTGTGATTCGTGGTGCTCTTGCAACAGAAATTCAAGAACATACTGCAGGTTCTTTAATTAAGAAGATTAATCCACTTCCAGTTGAATTCCGCAGACCTTCTATTATTCGTGCTTCTGGTCATACATTTGAATACCTTGGATATGGTCCTGGTAACTACTCTACGGGTCTTCCACAGGTTCAGGATAGAACTCTCACCGAAAGGGAAGAATTCCTCACACAGGCGCAGGAAAGAAGTGCTGGTATTGTTGTTTATACTGGTATGAACAACAAAGGTGACTTCTATATTGGTAACACTAAGAAGTCATCTGCAACTGGTGAAGAAACATCATTTGACACACCAATTCCAACAATTACTGGNGAAGACGCTGCAAGATTGAGTGCAATCTTTGATGAAGTTACTGTTAAGGAAAGAATTGTTGTTGAGGGTGGAGACTCTGGTCTGATTCTCTCACAGTTTGATGGTCCAGTAACCTTCAACAAAGAGATTAGAGTTAAAAATAATCTTAATGTTTCTGGAACCCTGAAAATTAAGAATGAAGCTGATAGTACATCATCAACAACTGGTTCTGTTCAAATTAACGGTGGTGTTGGTATTGCTAAGAGTGTGCATATTGGTGGAAACCTACATTTCCCTGACGATAAAAAGTTGTTGCTTGGCGATAATAATGAACTGCAACTAGTTCATGAGAGTAGTGGCAATAGTTTTATAGGTGATACTGGAACTGGAACTTTCGGAATAGTAAGTTCTGGAGTTGGAGTTTTTATACAGAAACATCCGGTAGGTGTTGCTGAAACATTAGCAAAATTCCTTAACGACGGAGCGGTAGAACTTTATTACAACAACGACAAAAAGTTTGAAACAATTTCATCAGGTTGTTCTATTACTGGAGAACTTCGGGTAAGTGGTGACATCACAGCATTCTATACTTCTGATTCTAATTTAAAAACTAATATTAAAACAATTGATGATCCTCTTGAAAAGGTTCTTTCTCTTCATGGTTATACATTTGATTGGAATGAAGAATCTGGTAAGCAGGGATCTGAAACTGGTGTAATCGCACAAGAAGTTGAAGCTTTGGGACTTCCAGGATTAGTTACAACGAGAGATAATGGATACCTGGCAGTTAATTATGAAAAACTTGTTCCACTTCTTTTAGGATCAATTAGAGATCTTAAATTCATGCTTGATAAGCAAAATGAAAAAATTAAAGTATTGACTACAAGAATAACTGATGCTGAAACAGGTATAGAGAGTATTGATGAGAGATTATCAAAATAAATAGTTGAAAACTATAGATAAATGATACCTGCAATTATTAAACCAAAAGGCAAAATTACATCTATTGATGCTTCTACTATCACTGCCGCATACGGTAGTGTTGTGAATGGAACACAAAAATTGAGATCTCTGGAAATTTTTCGTGCCAGTGTAGTTAAGATTGATAATCAATCAGATACTCCCATCTGTGCAAGAGTAGTTGCAGTTAGTCAACTAGAAGCTTCTACCGGTTTGACATATAGTCATAGCTACACCATTGATCAAGAGGTTGGTAATTATATGGATGTTATTGTAAAACCTGCAGATACTGTCTACATTAGAAAAAGATCTGGTAATACTATTATTGATGATCCTAATGCAGGTACATATGTAACAGATACTTCTGGTGAAACTATTGAGTTAAGACTTGCTCCTGATGTTACTCCAGGAACTGGATTTGTATATGCTTCACCTGTAGCAGTTTCAAGTTAAATTATTAGAGGATAAAATATCCGATAAATAACTCTAAAGCTTATAATAATGGCAACGAATTATAGAAAGTCATTTAATTTTAAGAATGGGGTACAGGTTGATACTGACAACTTTGTTGTAGATCCGATTGGTCGGGTGGGGATTGGAACTAGCAGTCCCCAAGAATTTCTTGACATCTATGGAAATGATAGTGGTGCAGTCAGAGTTCAAGGTCCTGTAAGAGTAACTGGTCTTACAACAACTGCTAAATTATATGCCGGGATTGGTACTATTGATAATTTAACTGGTACTGCTTCGAGTATTGGGATTGGTACCTTTGATCAATTACAAGTAGGAAATAGTCCTATAGTAAGTAATTTAATTGGATATGGATATACAGCATGGATTACTGATAATGGTGGTGTTGGATTAAGAACTGATAGTGTTGTTGGAATTGGTACAACTACAGATGCCAATTATGCTTTATTGATTGGTTCTACTCCAACATCTGAGGGAGTAGATGGTATTGGATTTAAAGATGGAGATATTAGGGCAACTGGTGTTATTACTGCCACATCATTTGTTGGTGGATTAGTAGGTGTCGCTGCGAGTGCGACCATCTTACAAACAGAAAGAGATTTTGAAATTACTGGAGATTTAGAGGCAACAGCAATTTCTTTTGATGGTTCTGCGAATGTTTCTTTTGCTAGCACATTATCATCATCATTTAGTGCAGAGACGACAGGAATTATTACTGCTAATACTTTAAGTGGTATTCTGACGGCAAGTTCTGGTTATATTGGAACTGCAACAGTAAAAGATCTTGAGCAAGTTACTGGAGGAATTGCAACTTTTGTCAATATTGACGGAACATATGCTGATTTTGAAAAGGTTGATATTGGTATTGGAACTGTAAAAACTTTAATCTCAGATAATAGCACCAATACAACCACAACACTTACGGTTCGTAATACAAATGCAACATCAGATAAGTCTGAAATAAGTATTGGAAAGTCAACTACTGGTGGAAATCAGAGTGTTAAAATTTATTATGAAAGTGGAGATGGTAACTTAAACGTAACAAATTATGATAGAGGAGATATTAATTTCAATCTTCATGGAGGAACAACCGGAGTTAATACTGGTGGATTTAAATTAAAATATAAAAATGATGTCATATTCCACTCCGACTACGAGGGAAATGTTTCTATAAAGAAAGATGATGCAGCTGATGGTTATGCTCTTGATGTCGATGGAGTCGCACAATTTTCAGGAGCGAATGTTACTGGAATTTTAACCGTAGCAACAGGTGGTCAGACTTTTGAACTTGATCCTGCAGATCCACCATTACTGGCAAGTAGTAATATTAATATCACTAATGAAGCACAGAACACTCTGAATAGACTTCAGGTTGGAATTATTTCTTCTACACAAACTGATGCTGCATTAAATATCGTATTTAATGAAAATGTAGGAGAATCTGTCCTTAAAGTAAACCAAAGTAGCATGACCTTTGGTTTTACTGATGGTAAGGTTGATGCACCTCTTACAGCAACGTTCGACAATACTGATGTTTCTATTGGAGGAACTCAAGGAGGAAAATTAACTGCAGATGCAATTGAAGCAGTAACTGGTGTTACTAAAATTATTTCTCCTATTGATTACACAAGAACTGGTAATGCTTCTGCAGGAAATCCAGTTATCACCGGAATTGTTACAACGTCTTTGCATGTTGGTGCCGCAATAACTCATGGATCAAATCCAACCATATTGGCTGGTGGTAGAATCATCCAAGGTCTTGGTCCAAATAGTATTACTCTCGATCAGAATGCTGATGCAAATCTTACTGGAGAACCATTTTTCATTACTAATATTGGCGTAGGAGAGACGCATTTTTCGGGGAATATTGATAATTATATAAATCGTAGAACTACGAGTCTTGGAATAACCACAATATTTGAAGATTTTACAATTCAAAATTCTGATGACACTACTGATCTAGAAAATACACTCTTAAATTTTGATGTTATTGACCCAACACTTAAATCGCAAGCAACACAATTCTTATATTTAAATCAAAATGTAGCAATTGGTATTGGAACAACTACATTAGTACCATATCATACACCATCATATTCAATTATTGTTAATGGTAGAAACCCACTTCTCAAAGCAAATACTACTACTGGTATTGCAGGAAAAGTTCTGATTCGTAGAGCATCTGATCAGTTTGCAATAGATAATGGCGGAAATACAGATTTATTCAACGTTGAAGGAAGACAAGATCCTAGAGTATCAAATACTGGATCGATTGATGATTGGAATACTGGTTTAGGTGTTCCATATTTCCATTATGGAAAAAATCTTGATATCGATACTACAACTTCTACCATGGTATTTGATGGTAGTTTGTCAATTGTTCCTTTCCCAGGTAAAAAAGTTGATGGATATGGGAATCCTGGTGGTAATAATGGATCGTATTCACAAGGTGGAGTTATAGCAGACAATACTGGTAGAACAAATGATCCTAACACAGGAGAGGCTAACGGTGACAGATTAACCATGGTTGGTATCAACACATATCTCCCAAGATCTGTAGTTGATTTTAGTGGTGCTAGTGCCACGATGAACTCTTACATGCTGATTCCTTCATTAAGTGGATCAGATATTACTACCATGGCAACATTATGGGAACAAAGTTCTGGAACTGGTGTTGCAAAAGCAAAGAGAGTAACTCCAAATGGTGTTCCTGGTGGTGCTTTAGTTTATAATTCTACCACAGACCACGTTCAAGTTAGAGATACTGCTAATTCATTCAGAAACCTAAGTCCTATTCTTGCAGGAGCTCGTTGTGCTGCAAATGGAACTCTAACAGGAGAGTCAAACTTATCATGCAGCAAAGGTGTTAGTGGTGTTTATAATTATACATTATCTAACCCGGCAAGTGGTACTAACTATATTGTCCAAGTTCAAAGTGAAAATACTTCTACGTATTTGACATCTAGTTTTGTTAATATCGCTAGTAGTAGTCAATTTACTGTTAGTATAGTCTTTGATGGTACAGGTAATCTTTCAGACTCCGCTCATAATGTAACAGTAATAGAATTCTGATACTTGACAAGACTCTAGAAACCATATAGACTACCTTTGTCTGGGTTGAAGATCAGAGTCTAAGCCACTTTGAGAACCGTCTACTGGGTCGCACCAGGGACGGTTTTCTGCTATAATACATGTATTGAGACGGAGGGCACTTGACCATCACTTTGCGACCCCACCAGCAGGAAGCATTGACCGCTATGTTGGAGCATGATAAAGGTCAGGTTATTGTCCCTACCGGTGGTGGCAAGACTATGTGCATGATCAAGGATTCTCTTGAGTATCTGGACGCTTGTGATCGTGGTATCGTAGTTGTTGTTGCTCCTCGTATTTTGCTTGCTGAGCAACTCTCTTCTGAGTTTCTTGAGTTTCATACTGACGTTGCTGTGATGCACGTTCATAGTGGTGAGACTCGTCACTTTAGCAGCACTAAGCCTGCTATCATCGGTAATTGGAGTCGGCAGGCATATCGTAAGCAACTCATCTTCACTACATATCATTCACTTCCTCGTTTGCAGGAATCAGGTATCAACGTTGATTGCATTTACTTTGATGAAGCGCACAATTCGGTCCAACGTAACTTTTTCCCTGCTACGGAGCACTTTGCTGCTACTGCTGGGCGCTGCTATTTCTTCACTGCTACTCCTAAGCATTCTCTTACTATTTTCAAACCAGGGATGAATGATGGTGCAGTTTATGGTCAGGTCATCTGTAATGTTCCTGCACCTAAACTGGTAGAAGAAGGTTATATTCTTCCTCCTAAGGTTGTTGTCAAGGAACTTCCTCAGGGTGATTTTCGCCAGTCTGATTGTCAGAATCTGCTTGAGACGATTGATGAGAATTCTCTGAATAAGATTCTGATTGCCGCACGTTCTACCAAGCAGATTGTCAAACTTCTGAGTGAGTCTGACTTTGCACTTCAACTCANAGAACGTGGTTATTCNTGCATGTATATCACNAGCAAGACTGGTGCAATTATTGACGGTCAGAAGGTCAATCGTGAGGTATTCTTTGACACTCTGAATGCTTGGGGCAAAGACCCTGAGAAGAAGTTTGTNGTTCTGCACCACTCTATTCTGTCTGAGGGTATCAACGTCAATGGACTTGAGGCAGTATTGTTCATGCGTAACATGGACTATATNGGAATCNNNCAGTCAATCGGNCGTGTGATCCGTCTGGGAGGCGCTGAGAAGACCTTTGGACTGGTCTGTGTGCCCGTTTTCGATAAAGTGGGTATCAGCACCGCACGGAGCGTTCAGGCGGTTGTGGATACCGTGTTCCAACAGGGAGAGCCAGCGATTTCCGTTGTGCGGCGCTGATACTGTCCACCAGGAGCAGAATCCCTGCTCCTCTCTGCTATAATACAAAGGTAATCAAGGGAGAACCACCATGGTCTGCGAAGTCAAACTCTATGTTGCTGGCAAAGTTTTCTATGAAACTGTTCATGCCCGTGACTATCAAGATGCAAAAGAAGTTGCACTCGCACGGAATCCTAATGCAACTGTTGTTAGCGTGAATGCTAAGTTCTGATGGGATTTCTTAAACCTCATGTCACTAATCAGGGTCTTCTGGATAACACTCCGGGAGACCCTGACGGGTATGTTACCAGAGATGGAATGTGGGCTGCTATACCATGGGCGGGTAAGAGAAAGGGGTTTGCTATTATACATAACGGTAGACAAGTGCATGATGTAAAGACGTATAAACAGGCACTTGCATACATTAAAAAGCAGTCTAAAATTAAAACCACATCTAGCCTAGAGGAGTTTTTATGACCGAAAAGGAAAAGAAACGTAAGGAGGCATTCTTTATCTTCTATGAAAGTGTTTTAAAACCCGATACCGATCTTAGATTATATGCTCATGACCAAGAGTGTTTTTATGAGTTGATGGAATGGAGAGATGAGATAGTTAAGTATCTGGATGAAAGGAGAAATCAGGAGTTTCCTAAATGATTGCTCAGTACGTTTGGTTTTTAATCTTTGGTGTATTAGGTTATATCATCGTTACAGATCCAAATGTTGCCAGAGCATATGATTATGTTCTTAAGTTAGCAGGCACTAACATTAAACGTTGGTGGTGGTGGACAACTAACAATCCTGCTAATCCTGTGGTAAAATATATGCTATATCGTAAGAACCTTAAACTTGCAAAAGAGTTACGTGCAAAGATTGATAAGTATTATGAAGAAAATAAATAATCATACCAAAAGGTAATCATTATATGGCAATTCAACACACAGCAACTATTGTATCTTTGGAGGTTCTTAATTCTGGAGATCAAGATGTAGTTTCTAATGTAACTGTCAGATTTGCATCATTTGATAGTGATGAATTTGATAGAACATTAATGGAAGAATTTAGAGTATTTAATCTTCAAACAGATGGTAGAACATCTTCCTCAGATGGATGGATTGCATATACAGACCTAACTGAACAAACGATATTAGATTGGTTAGGTTCTGAATATACTGTCATGAAAACAAGGATTTCGGAAGTTTGTACTCAAAGGATTAACGATCTTCTTACTCCTCCTGCTCCGGCTACGATAAGTAAGGAACGTCCTTGGACACAAGAGTGAATAAAGGTACACTAATATGCTCTCAACTCAATATAGACTCAGACTCGAATCAATTTGTCGTTGTATTGCAAATAATGAAGAAGTTCCGCTAGAAGATATGATCTGGGCGGAGAAACTTGCCAAGGCACATACACTTGCTAGAGATTGGTTACAGAAAGCAAGACGCCAAGCAACTCAAAATATTGAGGAAGGCAGTATGGACGATTTTATGAATAGGATGGGATTAGGTGACCCCGACCCATCCAATTATAAGACGGGGTTTGATGGTGCAGACGAAATTGTAGATTGGTTTAAACAAGATAAACCCGATGACTGGAGGCAACGTGACTGATTATGATTATCAAGTAATTACAAATGGAAAGGTTACTAATTACATTTGGGACGATCAACAAAATAAAATGATAGAAGGTACAAGAGAGAGGGAAATTCCCTGGTGGCAATTGAATCAAATTGCAGAAAATTTGGGTGGTACAGTATCACATAAAACAATCATTTATAGTAACGGGAAACACATTAAACAAATTGTCATAGAGTACGAAGGAGAAAAGGATTAATGGAAGCAGTCATCTATTCAAACGGAAGTCAAGAGTGTCAAAGAATTAAGAGTCTTCTTGAAAGTCTGACGCCAGTTGTTCATGAATATGTTCTGGGTAAAGAATTTACTGAGAAACAATTTTATGATGAGTTTGGTGAAGAAGCAACTTATCCGCAAATTGCAATCGGACATCAGCACGTTGGTAGCATGAAAGAGGCACTTCAATATATGTCTCAAAGAGGTCTATTTTCATGAAGTTTGATTTGACCATGGAGGATCATACGATTATCCTTAATGCTTTACATTACTACAAAAAAGTAGAAAAACGTGGCAATTTTCAGCAATATAACGATGAACGTATCAACGAATTAAGAGATAAGTTAGCAAATCAACTTGTTCGTGACAATTCTGATATAGATAAATTTGTAGGATTGCCAAATTTAGATAAGTTTGGTTTTCATTAGGAGTTTCAGATGAAACCACTCGTCCTAATTGCTTGTCTATCACCGATAGTAATAATATGGATAGTGATGAAATTCAGTTTATTGTTGTTTTCAGCGAACGATGAACGAAGATATGTCAAAGCAGAATCCAAAAAACCACACGGACCTTATGTGGCAGATGCATATGCAGACGTTGACGAAGAGGAAGAAGAATATGGAGATCGCACAGACTATCGATGAGGCACTTTATCAGTATTATACTGTAGAGAGAGGTGTTCCTGTACCTAATTGGAAGACAAATAAGAATCCTCAGTGGTGGACTACATACCTTGAAGAACTAGGAATTGACAAGAACAATCCCTAATGTTATAATACGACTATAAAATCCTTATTATCATGGACTACAAACCTTATTCACCAGAGTGGCATCGTAAAAGATACCTGAAAGAGGCTTTGGATAAGTATTTTGATGATTATGTGGATGTAGAAACTATTCGGGAAGACATCTACGACATTCTTCATTCTCGTGCTAGTGATGCATATGAAGAATATAATCGTGTAAATAAGTTAGCAGAGTCTCTTTCATGAGTGCTTTTTTAAGTTTTCTTTTTGCCGCAACTCTTTGGGTTCAAGTCCCACAATGGTCTGATGATTGGAGTAATTGTGCTGTTGACGTTCCTGATGCATCTTGCCACTGGTATATTGTTGACGCCGACAATACCTTTGGAGAAGGATTTGACTGGGAAACAGCACCATGGTATTCGGTAGAAGGTCTTCAAGATATTGCCAATCTTCACGATAATGTGCTAGAATCAGGTCACCAATACACTTTGGAGGCACTTCAAGATTCATGAAAAAAAATGATGTTGTGGAGTATCTTGGATGTTCTGAAGAACAAATTCGATGGGGTAATAATGATGACCCCCGTTCTTTTTTAATTATTGGTAAAGAATATACTATCGAAAAGATAGATGTTCATTCTCAACATACAAAAATTAAACTCTATAATAAAATGGGATGGTTTAATTCTGTATGCTTTGAAGTCAAAAGTTCTGAGTTAAATAGTCCTTTGGAGTATAGAAACAAAATGGATCCCTCTGACATATCTTTAGAGAGTACCGCAAAAATGTTTGAATATGAAAAGTTGTCACGTCAAGTTGAAAACTGTGATAACATAGATGAACTAAAACAGATGTGTCGGTGCTTTATAAAATTGCACCTCAAACATCAAGAAGTTGCTGCACAAATGTTTAAAATGACATGAATCTAATTGAACGTGACGATCCTCGCTATTTTACACAAACATCAAATGAACCTTATGATAGACATAATTATTTGATTCATTTTAAAAATAAAATGCCCCAGCATGTAGATTCTTGGGAACAAGTTCAATCTATATGGTGGAATACCGATAGTAGTTTTCTTTCTCATGTAGAAGTACTAAACAATCCAGACTATGAAGAATCCAAACCAAAATCAAAAGCAAAGGGATTTAAGTGATGCCAGTAAAGAAGAAAACTACTACAACTCCGAAAGCGAAGGCAAAGAGTACAAAGACTTCGACGAAAAGTACGACGCCTACATCCAAGCAACCTGCGAAGAAACCTTCGGCAAGGAAAACTGCCACGAAGAAACCTACCGCAAAAAAACCTACGACACCGAGGAAAAGAAAAACAACTCTCAAGAAACCTGAACTTAAGAGAAAACAACTTTCTCCTGAAGAGTTGCACCCCTTTCCTGCATTTCCTTATCGATTGGAGTATCTAGATGGAACAGACCGAAGAATCTGTCACTTCGAGTGTGAAGAACACCGAATCAAACACATCAACCGATACGGATTCAAAAAAGGAAGTTACATTATCGACACCCTTACCTAATGTAATAATGTTGGGGTTGCTTTTTTTAATGACCCTTGGTATAATCTATGCTGGGTATGTTAAAGGCGACATGCACTTACTAACAGTCCTCAAAAACGCAAAAGAATTTTATGACTAAAAGAACTTTTACTGGCAAAGGTGGAGAAACCTGGGAATGGGAAGAAACCCCCGAAGTTACCGAGGCAATCAAAAATCTTCACGATAAAGAACGCCAAATGAGATTGGCACAAGAAATTAGTAAACTGGAAGCAGAAGCACCTGATTATGGAGTAGGTAAATGAAACTACTAACACTTGAAGATTATCAAAAAGCAGGAGAAACATTTTGGCCAAAGTATTGGTATGTTGCCAAAGAACTGGGTGAAGATGCAAAGGCAGAAGACATTCTCAAAGTGATGGAAGCAGTCGGTGGTGTTGCACTTCGACTTGCACTAGAACAAAAAGAAGGACCATTTGGATTTAACAAAAAGGAAGATGATTCAGACAGCAACGAATAAACCCAAACTTTCCACTTCTTTTGGTGGAACAGTAGAAAAAGAAATTCCAGAGAATGTTGAGTGGATCGATGATGCTTTTTACATTAAGAAGACTCGATTTGGTCTCTATACTTCTATCTTAAAAGAACCACTAGGTCAACACTTTATCACTGGTGCTACAGAAGAAGGTGTTATCAAAGTATCACGTTGGCATCTAATGTGTCTTCAAGATGGTTCCCTTGAAGAGTATACTAGAGTGGTAAATAGTGGTGTTGTTGGTGGTAAACTCTAATGTATGAAGAACTTGATTGTTT